>DATIPS010000042.1 GCA_035471805.1 Acidimicrobiia bacterium
CTGGTTCGGGCAAGCCTGGATGCAGTACGGGAGCGTGCCCGCGCGAACCATATCCGGGCAGAAGTCACACTTCATGACCGTCCCTTTGAGGGCCGGAACCTGCGCTTCGAGGTTGTAGCTGGCGAGATTGGCTTCGGCCGGGACCGGAGGTTCGCCCCAGTTGAAGAATCGTCGATCATACGGGCAAGCCGCCATGCAGATCCGACAACCTATGCATCGCTCCTGATCGATCAGAACGATTCCCTCCGGCGTTGAGAAGGTGGCCCCGACGGGGCAGACATTCACACAAGGCGGGTTCTGACAGTGCTGACAAGGTATCGGTACGAATCGTGTGCCTTCGCCCTCGAGTTCGTACTCGAGCACCTCGATCCACTGCATAGGCTCGGGGAGCAGGTGCCCTTCGACGCAGGCGGCGGTACATCGGGGAGGCGACCCAACGCTCTGGCATCCATCGCAATAGCGCAGGTCGATGATCATCGACCATTGTCGGATTCTCGAGAACGGAGACTGGACTTCGTCGGGGGCCTGTTGACCAGCCAGGCGCTCGAGGGCTTTCGGCACCACCCCGAGCGGTCCTAGAACGAGGGCAGAAGCACCGAACATCCGGATCGCCGCTCGGCGGTCGATCATCTGGAGGAGAATCTGGAGGTTCCCGCCCGTGGTGTCCAGAGCAACGGTCTCCTCCGGACCAGGACGCGCTCGCAACCAGACGAGCAAACCTACAAAGCCGCCCAGTCCGATGAAGACAAACAGAAACGACGAAGGGCCCACGGCGCCGGCAACGGTGACGATGAGCGAAGAACCAAGGATTGCCAGTACGAGCGGCGCTACAGAGCGGAACGATACGGCCTGCTGCCTGTCACCGCTCAAGAGCCCTCCTTTCCGGGGGACCCTTTTGCGACCAGATCTCCCGGTACCGCTCTCAACTGTTACGGAATCCTAACCGGTGCCGACCGCGCCCTGTGGAGGATTCCTAGCGTTTTCCTACCGGCGTGTCGACCAGTCGGTGAACCCTGGGATCTACCGAGAGGCGTCGATCAGTACATCTGTGGCTCGGACCGTCGCGACGGATGTCTCAGACCGGCGGCGCTAGGCGGCAGCCTGCCTGCGATGAACGGCCACCGCCACCGTTGCGGCCAGCGCCACGGCTGAGACGGCCGACACCGAAACGGCTATACGGCGCCGGAACCGGGGAATCGGCGTGCGATCGAGGCCGGCCATGACGCGCTGAACAAGGTCGGGAGGTGCGGATGCGATCTCGTCTCTCATCGCCGCAAAACCGCGTTCGATCATCTTGAACTGTGCGAAATCCGCCTGACACCGGAGGCATCGGGCGGTGTGGGCTTCGTCATCGCTGAGGAGTCGCTCGTCGCCGAGCACGACTTCACTGATCCGATTCCGGACCCGCTTGCATCGTCGAACGGTCAGAAGGTTCATCGTTCTCCCCCCAGGTGATCACGGAGTTGGTGATGAGCACGATGCAATCTGACCTTGGCTGCGGTAACGGTGATCCCCAGCGCTTCAGCGATCTCACCGTGCGACCAACCGTAGACGTCTTTGAGTACCACCACGGTCCGCTGAGGCCGGGTCAACTGATTGAGGGCGCGCCGGAGTCGTTCCCTCAGTTCGAGGTTCTCTCCGGCTCGTTCGAGATCACCGGACAGGGATATGTCGGCAATGGGAGGCGCGTCGTCGAGCGAGGTCGCCGTGTGCCGTCCGAGACGTTTCTTCAGCGTCCACGCCGCATTCACGGTGATCCGATGAATCCACGTCTTGAACGCCGCGTCGCCGCGAAACTCCGGCAACCCGCGCCAGGCGCGAATGAACGCATCCTGGGCGACGTCGGCCGCCAGTTCCGGATCATTGACCAGTCGGGTTGCCAAAGTGAACACTCCGTGTTGGTGTCGTCGTACCAGCTCTTGAAACGCATCTCTGTCGCCTTCTTGCGCCAGGGCGATCAGATGCTCTTCATCACCAGATTCGACTTCGGCATACTGCATCGGGTTACCGGCCAATCGTTACCGAACCGGTAACCAGCGGCCCCGAATCCGACGAGAGTTCGAGGCTCACGGTTCGGTCCAAATCGACGCCGCCGGTGATCGCGGCGGGCTGGCCCGGCAGTAGAGGATTTCGGAATCTGAACTTGGCTTCGCGGATCGGTTGGCGGTCGTTGAGAGGAGCGAGCTCGGCGGCCGTTTGCAGCATCCACGACACCATGAGCAATCCGTGAACGACGACACCCGGCAGGCCTGCGTTTCTGGCGGTGTCGTGGTCCCAGTGCAGCGGGTTGAAATCGCGACTCGCCGCCGCATAACGAATGAGGTCGCTCCGGCTCGCAGATCTGACCGTGGCGGGCAGGGCACCGTCTTTCTGGCTGAACTCAGGGCGCAACTCCGCTGCCTTTTCCATCGGCGCCGGCTCATTGCGGTCATCCGAACCTGAATCGGTTCGCCGGTCGGACATTATGAACGTGGACAGAGATTCAAGCGTCGTGTCGTCGTCGAAAGTGACGACCGCGCCGAAGGTGACCCAGGCCGACCCCCCTCTCATCCGGACACGATCGACCGACCCGGTGACGATGTAATCGGAGTCGAGTTCCCACGGCGCCCGCCATCTGAATGTCTGATCGGCGTGAATCAGCACTCGCGAGAAGTTGCCCACGTCCGGGTCGTAGAGAAACGCCGGAGCGACGGCAAACAGGGCCGCCCCGGCAAACGACGGAGGCGCGGTGCCTTCCCAACGGTGCGGATCGTCCCCGGTGGCGTCGATGAAAGCGGCCACATTCGACCGATCGGCTCGAAAGGTCCGCTCGTAGGAGCGACCCTGGAGATCCTCGATGCTCATGGGGCAGAAGCGTACCTGGTATCGGCTACGCGTTTCGGTCTTCGAACAGAGCCACACGCGAAGGAGACGGGCCTGAGCCCGTCTCCTTCAATTAGGCCCGCTTCATTCCGCCCGCGGAATCCTGAAACCAAGCTAGCACCGCAGGACGGGGCCGCGCCCCGAGATCAGCGATGTTCGCGGTGAAGAGTGTGGGATGCACACCAGCGGCAGTACTTCTTGAGTGCCAGCCGCTCTCTGGTGTTCGCCTTGTTCTTCACGGTTACATAGTTGCGACGTTTGCATTCGTCGCAGGCCAACGTAATGGCCGGTCTCTTGTCACTTGGCATTGTCGCTTTGCTCCAGTCCTTAGCCTTTAGCTGTTGGCAAATCGCTAACGGCTAAGAGCTAATGGCTGGGCAACCCCAAAAGGGCTACCCACTTACTTCAGAATCTTGGTAACCCGACCGGCACCAACCGTCCGACCA
>DATIPS010000043.1 GCA_035471805.1 Acidimicrobiia bacterium
GAATGTCGCGCGAAAAGCGGCCGGCTCGAGGCCTGAATTGCCGAAGCCCCGGGGAGGGTGGGAGTTCCGGGGCTTCGGCTGAAAGGCGCCAGCGGTTGTGGGGAGTGCCGAGGGCGCCAAGTCTGGAAGTACGAGCGGCTAGGTCCCTTCGGTGATGATTCGGCCGCGCACGCGCGGGAATTTCACCGGTGCGTGTGCGTAGCAGTGCTCCCGCCGATTGTATTGGGACAACTTCGTATCGCAGTCCATGTTGGCGCATACACGACCAGAAGTGAAGGTCTTCGAGGGGCGTACTCCGCCTCTCATGCGCCGTCCTTTGAGTGTGTTATCAGCCATGTTGGGCCTCCTTAGGCCGTTGTTCCCCATTCAACCCCGGCGAGTGGGGATCTATTTCCACTATCTCGCCAGTGTTAATCAATGTACCACCTCTATTCGGTGCCGGCGGTACCTTTGGATGACACGATATGGGTTTGATCTAACAGAAGCGTTAACGGCGGATGAAGTTCCCTTAAGAACTACTCCCGGCAAAGAGGAGGTTGCCTCGCCACCCGTCACGGTGGCGCACCGGGTTCCCCTGTGCCTCATATGTGCTTATACGCAGCGGACCCGCAAATGGTTCCCGGATGGGCGGAAACTGCGCGGGTAGGTCCCGTATCCGAGGACCCGTCCGGCTACTCCGTGACGTCTATGCCGAGTTTCTCCAGGAATGCCTCACTCGATGGTTCCCTCCCGAGGAAGGCGCGCAGCAACTCGGAAGCATCTCTCGATCCGTTCGGTTCGAGCACCGTCTCCCGATAGGATCGCCCGACCTCGGGGTTCGTCACACCGGCTTCGGCGAATCTGCTGAACATGTCGTCCCCGAACACCTCGGACCACAGGTACCCGTAGTAGCCGGCGTCGTAGCCGCCCATGAGATGCCCGAAACCGGACGGGAAGAAGGTTCCCTCATGCGGTGGGAAGAGCGTTATGGCCTGCGATTCGCTCAGGATCGCATCGAGGTCACGGTCGTCTCTTGGTCCGTGCATTCCCATGTCCAGCCATCCGAAGGAGATCTGCCGGAGAGTCGTCAGTGCAACATTGAGGTTCCTCGCCGTGACCAACTGCCGGACGAGTTTCTCGGGAATCTCCACCCCCGTCTCATAGTGCCCGGCGAATCGAGCGAGCACTCCGGCGTCCCAGCACCAGTTCTCCATTATTTGAGAAGGCGCTTCGACGAAATCCCATTCCGTGTTGGCGCCCGAGAAGCGAACGAAGTCCGCTTTGGTGAGGGACATGTGGAGTATGTGTCCGAACTCGTGAAAGAGGGTCACGACCTCGTTGTGAGTCAGCAGGGACGGCTTCCCATTCGCCGGCTTGGTGAAGTTGGCGACGATTGCCGAAACGGGGGCTTCGTATCCACCGGAGGGTATTCGATGACCGGGAACCAGGGGGAATGCGGCAGCATGAGTGTACTTGCCCTCCCTGGGGAACAGATCGGCGAAGAAGTGGGCGATCAGGGCATCCGTCGACGAATCACGCACCTCATAGAGCAAGACGTCTTCGTGCCACGCCTTGGTCGTCTCCAGGCGGGAATAGGTGAGTCCAAACACTTCGCCGGTGAGCGCGAACATGCCTTCGATGACTTGCTCGAGGGAGAAGTACTGCGACACCTCGTTCGGGTCGACTCCGTACCTCTCCTTGCGCAAGACCGTGTCGTAATAGCGGAAGTCCCAGCTCTGCAGTTCGCCCGGGTGGCCGTCCCGATGGAGCAGATCTGTCATTTCTCTGAGTTCCTCGGCGCCTTTGGCAGTCAACTTGGGGATGAGGCTCTCATAGAAGGCGAGGACGGCTTCGGGGCGTTTGGCCATCTTCACCTCCATCCCGTGGTGAGCCCAGGAAGGCTGGTCGAAGATGGCGCCTATCCTCTCCCTTATCTGGATTGCCTCTTCGAGGATCGGGCGATTGGACTCGACTGCCTGCGAGTTGAACTTGAACGTGAGTTTCTCCCGCAGGTCTCTTCTGGTGGCGCTCTCCATGAACGGGACGACGTCGGGGTAGTCCATCGAGATCTTCAGGGTTCCCTCTTGCTCCCCCGGCTTCAGGTGGTCTGCATAACCGCCGGGTAGCCCGTCGAGGTCGGCCTCGGTGACTTCGAGGTAATCCTCGTACTCGGCCAGGTTCTTGGAGAAGGCAAGAGAGAGTTCAACCATCCGCTCTTGCAGCTCTTTCAACTCGGATCGGTCGCGCTCGCCGAGTTCATGGCCGGCACGACGGAAGTCCCGCATCATGAACTCGAGAAGCCGCCTTTGCTGAGGTTCGAGTCCCCGGGCTTCATCGGTCTCGGAGAACTCCTTGACGGCGGTGTAGACGTCTTCCCGGAACTCGACGTCGACCTGCCATTTCGTGAGCCGTTCCTCGGCGGCTCGCGCGACGTCGCGCAACTCGGAATCGGTCGACACGTTTCCAAGGAAGGGGCCCCGACCGTAGGCAAGGCTGGTTAGAACCGCCATTTCTTCCAGGGGCTCGATGGTGTTCGAGAAGGTTCGGTCGCCGGATGTTTCGACGACTTTCCTGATCAGTTCGTTTCCTTCGGCGATGGTTCGATCGACGACCGCATCAATGGTCGCGTTGTCTACCGACGTGTAATCGAAAGGCATGCCGGAACGATAGTGTCAATTCGCTACCGTGAAACCTATGGATATGGGGTTGAGCGGCAAACGGATACTGGTCACGGGTGGCGCGGGTGGAATCGGTGCCGCCGTTGTGAGGGCATTCGCTGCCGAAGGTGCGGCAGTGGCCGTTCACTACAACTCGGCGCGCGGCCGGGCCGAAGCGTTGGCGGCCGAGGTCGACGGCGTAGCACTGGCAGCCGACCTCACCGTCGAGGAGCAGGCGGCCGAGTTGATTCCGGCCGCCGTGGCAAGTCTCGGAGGACTCGATGTCTGTGTGGCCAACGCCGGGGCCTACCCGGCCGACCCCACGCCCCTTTGGGACATTCCACTCGACAGGTGGAGAGCGGTGCTCGACGCCAACCTGACGTCGACGTTTCTCACCGCGCGGGCCTTCCTCAGGCATGTACGCCGGACGGGTACAGGGAACCTCGTGCTGGTCGGGTCGACCGCCGGTTTGTTCGGAGAGGCCGGCCATGCGGATTACTCGGCGGCCAAGGGGGCGATTGCATCCGGCTTGCTGGCGTCGTTGAAGAATGAGGTGGTGGCGCTCGGACCGAGGGTTCGGGTCAATGCCGTCGCTCCCGGATGGACGGCGACGCCGAGCCGGATCGAGGCAGGCATAGAGCCGGCCAGCGTCGAGCGTGCGACTGCCACGATGGCACTCAAGAAACTCGCGACCCCGGAGGACGTTGCTGCCCAGATCGTCGTTCTGGCCTCAGACAATGTGTCCGGTCACGTGACCGGGCAGGTGGTGACGGTGGCCGGCGGCATGGAAGGCAGACTCATCTGAGAGAATCAGAAGAAGAGCATTCTTCCCGCGGCCACGAACGCCATCACTATCAGCACCCACCGAATCCATCCCGCACCCTTTGCCACAGCCAGGCGTGTGGCGAGTACGGCCCCGGTTACGTTGCCGATCCCCATGACAAGACCGTACGCCCAGTCGACCTGAGCTGCAGAGGCAAACAGAACCAGTGCAACCGGTGTGTAGACCAGGATCAGGAACACCTTGGCGGCGTTGCCGCGCACCAGATCCAATCCGCCTCCCACCACCAGTGCCGCCAGCAGCAGGAACCCGACGCCCGCCTGTACGAAGCCGCCGTAGAAGCCAACCCCGAAGAACACGAGGCTTCTGAGCGGCTCCCTCATCGACTGCTCGTGTCCGCCGAGCCAGCGCGAAGGCTTGATGAGAACCGACAGCGCCACCAGCACCAGGACAAACGCGAATACCTTGGTCATTGCCTCCGAGTCGAGGCGAGTGGCGATCCAGGCACCCGCGACGGCTCCGGCAACGGTGGCGGGTACCAGAGGCGCGATCTTCCTCCAGTCGAGCTTTCCGGCCCTACGAAACCCGGCCGTGGCAGCGACCTGTGCCATCAGAATCGCGATCCGGTTGGTTCCGTTGGCGAGGCCCGCATCCCCCAGAGCCTCGAGCAGAACCGGGATGGTGATCACGGAACCGCCACCCGCCACGGTGTTGACGAAACCCGCTGCGAAACCGACGGCGATGAGCAGCACTGCGGTTAGCGGTTCCATGAGCCGGGATCATAGGCGCGGCAGGCACCGCCGGTTTCCGTCGGATCGGGAATGAATGGAATCGCCGGCCGAGCCGTCATAGGATCGCGTCATGAGTGACGAGATACGCGTGACGACCGTGATGCACGACACGGTCGACCTCGAAGGTGCGGTTGCCTTCTGGACTGCGATCCTCGATATCGAGGTTCTCGAACGGACCGGAGCCTACGCCTATCTCGGACGTCTCGGCAACGAAGGCCCTCACCTTGCGTTTCAACTGGTCCCCGAGACGAAACAGGTCAAGAACCGGCTTCACCTCGATATCAAGGTCCCAGATCGGGTGGCCTTCGCATCCACGGTCGAGGGCCTGGGCGGCCGGCGTCTCGGCGAGCATCAAGAGGGTGACTTCCCGGCCTGGATCGTCATGGCGGATCCCCAGGGAAACGAGTTCTGCATATACGACGGGAACTCATAGGAGACCCCCTGGGATCGCCGCCCACACCCCAGGGGTCCAAACCGCCGAAACCCTTGGATCGGCGTGCACCTCCGAGCACACTATGAACGTGTCCCGACTTCTCCTGGTGTTTGTGCTGCTGGCCGCCGCCTGCGGTTCCGAAGCGCAGGCTGTGGTGACCGCACCGCCCCCGTTGCCTGTCACGACGACCGTCGTGCTTCCGGCCGAGGCAACGACCACGACTACCACGGTCACCGTTGATCCGGTAACTCTGGTGTTCGGCGGCGACGTTTCGCTCACCCACGGGCTGGTCGACGCAGACCCGTTCGCAGATGTCGCAACGGTGCTCCAGGCTGCGGACCTTTCATGGGTGAATCTCGAAACGGCCGTCGCCGAGGAGAGCTTCGGATTCGCCCACGACAAAGAGTATCTGTTCCGGTCACCGCCGGCCGCGGCCGGGTTGCTGGCGGCAGCCGGCATCGACGGTGTCGCGCTTGCCAACAATCATTCCCTCGATGCCGGCACCGCCGGTCTGGAGCGCACCATCGAACTGCTCGACCAGGCCGGCGTGAAACATGCAGGAGCCGGCATGAATAGCGACCAGGCCTATGCGCCGGTCGTGGCGCAGGTGGGCGACACGACCGTCGCGGTCGTGTCCTTCTCACGGGTCCTGCCCGACTCCTCGTGGGCGGCTACCGCCGGCAGTGCGGGACTGGCGTCCGCATACCATCCCTTCATCGAGCGTTCCGCGGCCGCCGTAGCTGAGGCGGCCGAGGAGGCCGAGGTGGTCGTTGTGATGGTTCACTGGGGAATCGAGCTCTCCGCGTGCCCGGAGCAGTATCAACGGGACCTGGCCGCCCTCTGGTCCGAGGCAGGAGCCGACCTCATCGTCGGCAGCCACCCGCACGTCCTTCAGGGAATCGAGCAGATCGGCGGCACGTGGGTGATGTATTCGACGGGGAACCTCGCCTTTCCTTCCGCCTACTCCGAGGCCACCACCCGGTCGGTGCTGTTCGAAGCCGCGATCATCGGAGACGAGATCTCGCTCATGGTCCGGCCGGTCAGGCTCGTCGATGGGCGCCCGACGCCGGCCGACGAAGCCGACCGGGTCTCGATCATCGAGTCGTTGAACGAGGCATCATGGAGTGCGTCCATCGGTGACGGGGGTCTGGCCGTCTCCGCGGGTGGTGACTCATCCTGCGGTTGAAGGAGCTCTCCAGACGATGGGCTCGGCCGGCACCTGAACGGGCTCACCCTCTATCCAGGTGGCAACCGACCGGGTGTCGCGCAGTTCGTCGGGTGCCACCTCGAGCGGGTCCCGGTCGACGATGGTCAGATCGCACGCTTGTCCGATTTCCAGCGTCGGCGAGCCGATGGCCGCGGCCGCACCCGTCGTGAAGAGGGCGAGAGCCTGAGCCGCATCGAGTTGCTGAGCGGGGGTGAGGCCGCCACGGTCCCGTGCTGCTGCCATTCCCCACCAGGGCGACGGAGGCTCGACCGGGCAGTCGGAGCTGCCGGCGAGTGGGACTCCGGCCTCCAGCAGCGACCGGAAGGCGTAGGTGCGGTCGAGCCGGTCCGGCCCTACGCGCTCCTCCAGCCAGGCCGTTTCGGACATCAGGAAAGCCGGCTGTACGACGGCGGTCACTCCGAGAGCCGCCATGCGACCGAGGTCCCGGCGAGAGAGAACGGAGGCGTGTTCGACGCGCAGGTCGGCCGGGTCGGCCCCATCCCCGATCAGTTCCTCGAACAGGTCGAGCACGGCCTCGTTGGCTCTGTCGCCGATGGCGTGCACGGCGACCCGGCTACCCATGGCCAGGGCCGCCCTGGCCATGCGCTCGGTGCCGGCGTCGATGCGCATGGTGCCGACTGCAGCCCGGTCCGAATACGGGTGGTGCATCGCAGCGGTGTGCCCCCCGAAGCTTCCGTCTGCGAACTGTTTCACGCCCAGGAACCGGATCCAGGGCCCTGCGGACGAGAGTCGGGCGGCTGCCGATTCCAGTGCCTGCGGATCGTTGGTTGTCACCAGTACCGACATGCGCAACGGAAGGTCGGGTCCGATTTCAGTCAGGAGCTCCAGTTCGTTGCCCACCCCGCACCAGAGGTCGCCGCTCAGGTCGATGATGGCCCCTATCGCGGTGAGCCCGAGGGAGGCCAGACCCTGCATGGCGGCGAGCACTTCGCCGGGTTCGAGGTCGCCGGTGCGACTCCCGACCGGGCCGGCCGCAAGTGAGATGGCGGTCTCTCGAAGGACCCCGGTCGGTGTCCCGTCGCCGTCGCGGTCTATCGACCCGCCGGGCGGATCCGGTGTCGAACCGTCGATTCCTGCCAGTTGAAGCGCATGAGTGTTGGCGACGGCCACATGACCGCAGTAGCGGTAGACGAGTACCGGCCTGTCGCGCACGGCAGCATCCAGCTGCGTGCGTGTGGGCAGCCGCCCGAGGAGCTGATCGTTGAGGCGGGTTCCGACGACGGCCCGCCCGGGTTCCAGGTTGGCCGCAGCTGCCTCTATCAGTTCCGCCAGGTCGCTCATGCTCTGTGCGCCATCGAGATTCAAACGGGTCAGGGCCGCCGTGTATCCCAGTGGATGGAAGTGAGCGTCGACCAGTCCCGGCGTGATGACACAGCCCGGATAACGCTCTTCGGTGATGCCGGGGATCCGAATGTCGTCCGCCTCCCCGATGGCATCGATCGAACCGTCCGTCACCCGCACGGCGTTTCCGCGGGCACCGGCGGCGGTCATCAGGCGGTCGGCGACGATCAGGCGCCGGCGCATACAGCCTCCGGCTCGTTCACAGGACTCTCTCGATCGAAGGCTGCAGAAGGATCTCGAGCGAGCGATGGATTCCGCCGTTGGTGGCGATGACGAACCGGTCGTTCACCCCCGAAGGCAGTCCGCTCTCGTTGGTGACGCGCCCGCCGGCTTCTTGCACGATGAGGATCCCCGCCGCGACGTCCCACGGTTTGAGCCCGAACTCCCAGTATCCGTCGAGACGCCCGGCCGCTACCCAGGCGAAGTCGAGCGCGGCAGTTCCGAACCGCCGGACACCCCGTGCCACCCGGAGCGCATCGGTGACGGGTGCCGTGTAGGCGTCGGCGCGGCTCCGGCGATCATATGGAAACCCGGTGACCAGGAGGCTCGATCCGAGGTCGGTCCGTTCCGACACCCGAATCGGTTTGCCGTTGAGCAGCGCCCCCTCTTGGCGGGCGGCTGCGAAGACGTCGTCGCGCATGACGTCGACTATGACCCCGACCAGCGGGATGTCCCCTTCCCACAATCCCACCGAGACTGCAACGTGCGGCACGCCGGAAACGAAGTTCACGGTGCCGTCGAGCGGGTCGATGATCCACCTTCGTCCCGCGCCTTGCGCGTCCCCTCCGCTCTCCTCTCCGAGCACCGTGTCGTCCGGTCGCCGGGCATGAATCACGGTGAAGATGGCTTCTTCCGATTGACGGTCTGTGGCGGTTACGGGGTCGACCACCCCTTTCATCTCCGGGTCCCCCGGTGTTCCGAATCCGTTGCGCACGACCTCGGCGCCGGCCAGGGCGGCCTGAACTCCCACTTCGAGATCAGTTGGTGATGTCATGTCCCCGAGGCTAGGTGAAGTGGAGCCGGGAGGCCTCCGTTGTGGTGTGTGGGCGAAGAAGCCATACAATCTCAGGCCATGGTGTCGTTGCTCGTCGCTCTACTGGCCGCCGTCGTCGCCGTCCTCGGCTTTCCGCCCTTCGGACTCGGCTTCCTGACGGTGCCTGCTGTAGGGCTGCTGCTCTGGGCGCTCCGCCGGGCCCCTTCCGGGTCCGTCGCAGCGCTGGTCGGCGCAGCATACGGGATCGTCTTCTTCGGTCTGCTCATGTGGTGGATCAGCCGGACCGAGGTTATAGCGCTTCTGGCATTGGTCATCACCCAGGCGGCTTTCACAGCCGGGTTCGGCTGGTTTGCGTTTCGCCGGCGCCGGTTGCCGCTCTGGCCCTGGGTCGTGTCGATGACCGGCGGATGGGCCGTGATGGAGCTACTCAGAGGTTGGATCCCGACCGGCGGCCTCGCCTGGGGAGGCCTCGGGTATTCGCTGGCCCCATATGCGCCTGCCCGCGGCGCGGCGGCCCTCATCGGGGTCGCCGGCTGGGGTCTGGTCATCGTGATGACTGCGGCCCTCGCCGTGCAGGTGCTGACGCAACGAGAGGACCGTCGCTGGATCCTCGTGCCGACGGGGATATGGATCGTCCTGCTGGGAGCCGGCTGGTTGTGGCCGGCCGTGGCCGACGGTCCGGAACTGCGGGTGACGGTCGTGCAAGGCAACACGCCGTGTGTCGAGCACTGTGCCGGAGACAGGGTGGCCATCTACGAGAACCATCTGCGCCTCACGGAAACCCTGCCGGCCGGTTCGACCGACCTCGTTGTGTGGGGCGAGAGCGCGACCGGATACTCCACCGACCCCCTCACCGCGCCGACCGTCGCCGCCGAAATCGACGCTCAAGTGCTGCGAACCGGCTCTCATTTCCTCATCGGCGGCGATCGCCCCGTCGGCGATTCCAACTTCGTGAATGCCAACATGCTGTTCGGTCCGGACGGATCGTACGTCGGTGAATACAACAAGCGGCACCCGGTTCCGTTCGGCGAGTACGTTCCCTGGCGACCCGTTTTTGGATTGATTCCCGCCACGAGCCGGGTTCCACGTGACATGCTGCGAGGAGACGGACCGGTGGTGTTCGACATCGGTTCGGGAGTGATCGGCTCGGTCATCTCCTTCGAAGGTTCCTTCTCCAGGTACACGCGCGACCATGTGAGAGAGGGGGCGCAGCTCATGGTCGTGGCTACGAACGAGCGGAGCTATGGAGTCGGACCGGCTGCCGACCAGCTGATCGACATGACGCGCATGCACGCGGCCGAGAACGGAATCGATCTCGTTCAGGCGGCCATCACGGGGAAGTCGGCGATCATCACCGGCGGGGGAGAGATTGCCGAGATCACCGGACTCTACGAGGAGGCAGTAATCAGCGGAACGGTTCGGTTCCGGTCTTCCGGCCGGACGCCGTCGGGCCTCTGGGGGGACTGGGTGTCGGTGGTCGCAGTCGTCGCCCTGCTGGCCACTCTCGGATGGGCCCGCCTCAGCGGGACCCGGGAATAGACAACGACCCGCCGCCCCGGGCGAAGTTGCCGATGAGACCGTGTTCAGCTGCTCTCGTACGCGGTGAGCGCCGCATCCACGACATCGATCGCCGTGTCGAGTTCTTCGACCGTCGCGGTGAGGGGAGGAATGAAGCGGATGACGTTGCCGTCCGGTCCACAGCCGATGACGATCAGTTCGTGTTCGAGTCCGTATGCGGAAACGAACGACATCGCGGCGGCGTCGGGGGTGCGCAGCCGGCGATCGCCGACCAGCTCGACGCCGATCATCAGGCCCAATCCCCGAACATCCCCGATAGTCGTGTGGCGCGTCTGCAAATCTGCGAATCGTTCGAAAGCCCGCTTCGAGAGGTCCCTGGCGTTGGGAAGCAGCGGCTCCATGACGTCCACGACCTTGGCGGCGGCCGCGCAGGCGACCGGGTTTCCACCGAACGTGGTGCCGTGGGCACCCACCGGCCACTGATTGATGATCTCTGCCGAGGCGCCGTACGAACTGAGCGGCAGGCCGTTGGCGATGCCCTTTCCCATCACGAGTATGTCGGGCCGGATACCGTAGTGGTCGGCCGCGAACCAGTTGGCCGTGCGGCCGAATCCGGTCTGCACCTCGTCGAAGACCAGCATGATCCCGTGCTCGTCGGCGAGATCACGGAGAGCCTGGAGGAAGCGCGGCGGGGCCGGGTAGTAGCCCCCCTCTCCCTGGACCGGCTCGACCAGGAATGCTGCGATGTTGTGCGGCAGGACCTCGTGCTTGAACTTCCTGGCGAGTTCGTCGAGTGCTAGATCGGTTGCTTCGTCGGCGGACATTCCCCAGCGGTATGGATGCGGAAACCCGGTGACGAAGACCGAGCCGAGGATCGGGTGGTAGTTCTCCCTGTACTTCGCATTGGAGGTCGTATAGGCGACCGATCCCATCGTCCGCCCGTGGAAGGCGCCGCGGAATGCAACGACACCCTGGCGCTTCGTGAAGTATCGAGCCAGCTTGACGCCCGCCTCGACTGCTTCCGCACCGGAGTTGGCGAAACCGAACTTGTCGATGCCCTCGGGGGTGATCTTCCGAAGACGTTCTGCGAGATCGACCATCGAGTCGTACCGGAACACGCATCCCGCGTGGGCGAGCTTGCCGAGTTGCGCCTGCGCGGCGGCAATCACCTCGGGATGGTTGTGGCCCAGATTGGCCACAGCGGTTCCACAGGCGAAGTCCGCCCACCTGTTGCCGGCCGCGTCGTAGACCCACGGTCCCTCCGCATGGTCGACGTGAACGTCGGTATCGAAAGCCAGCATGGGCGCGACGCTGCCCTCGTACCGGCGCAGTAGATCGCCCATCGTCGGCTCCTTTCGGTCGCCTTCAGGTTCAGCCGTGTGCGGTCGGCGGGACTCGCAGGACCGGGCGGGAAGTGGCCGCCTTCCCTCATTGTGCCACAGGAGAACCTGGGCCGATTCGGCGGTGAACCGGCGGGTGAAGTCCCGGGGGCCTCCGGCTTTCTGACTGCGTCAGCCGATCAGCCGGACTCCGGACGATCCGCCGACGATGGTTCCGATTCTGTGTGTGGGGTGGCCGCGGGTTCCGAAAGCATCCACCACGGCGTCGATTCCGTCGGAGGCCACGACGGCCAGGTAACCGATGCCCATGTTGAACACCCGGTACATCTCGTCATCCGGCACCGCTCCCCAGTGCTGGATGACGTTGAATACGTTCGGCCGCGCCCACGTCCCGGTGTCGATCTCCGCCCCCAGGCCGTCCGGAATGACACGGGCCAGGTTGCCGGGAATCCCGCCTCCGGTCACGTGGGCGAAGGCGTGCACGAATCCGGTGGACGCGGCGTCGAGCACTCCGGGCGCGTAGATGACCGAAGGTTCCAGCAGAACTGCGCCGACCGAGCGCTCATCCCCCGGGAAGGTTGCGTCGAGCGGGCGTCCATCGACCACGGCGCGGACCAGGGAGAACCCGTTGGAGCGCAGATTCGGGCTCTCCACCCCGATGATCGCGTCGCCGGCGTCGACGAGCGAACCGCCTATCTCCCTCCCGGCTTCGACGATCCCGAGAGCCGCGCCGGCCAGGTCGACATGGCCGACGTCCACGACCCCGGGATGCTCGGCGGTCTCCCCTCCGACCAGCGCACAACCGGCCAGCGAGCAAGCGGCCGCCACGGACGCCACGATGACCGTGTCGCGGTCCGGCTCGAGCCGTCCCACCGCCAGATAGTCGGTGAAGGCGATCGGTCGGGCGCCGACCGCGGCGAGATCGTCAACGCACATTGCGACGAGGTCGTGGCCGACCCCCTCGTATCGTCCCGTCCGCCTGGCAAGTTCGAGTTTCGTCCCGACACCGTCCGTGCTCATCATCAGCACCGGGCTGGTGTAGCCGTCGGGGATGGTCACGCCGGTGGCGAATCCGCCGAATCCGCCCACGACGTTCGGCCCCCAGGTGGACGTCACCGCGTCCGCGATCAGGGCCACGTGGCGATCTGCCTGATCGAGGTCGACGCCTGCATCCCGGTAGGTCGCCACTACCGCCTCTCCAGGACGAACTTGTCACCCCGTCCGACGGGTGTCGGATAGGCCCCGCTGAGGCAAGCTTTGCAGAAACCCAGTTCGGTCCCGCCGGCAGCCTGCTCGAGCCCGTCCAGTGAGAGGTAGGCGAGCGAATCGGCATCCAGGAACTCTCGAATCTCATCGGTCGAGAGCTGTGCAGCCAGCAACCCGGAGATGTCGGATGTGTCCATGCCGTAGTAGCAGGGCCAGCGATAAGGGGGCGAGGAGATACGGAGATGCACCTGGACGGCCCCGGCTTCGCGCACCATCCTCACGAGTTGACGGGTGGTGGTGCCCCGCACGATCGAATCATCGACCAGCACGATTCGTTTGCCGTCGAGGTTCTCGGGAATCGGATTCAGCTTGAGCCGGATACCGCGGTCGCGGAGCATTTGCGTCGGCTCGATGAACGTTCGCCCGATATAGCGGTTCTTCACCAGACCGTCGGCATAGGGAATGTTGCTCTCGGCCGAGAATCCCTGGGCCGCCGGAATGCCGGACTCGGGAACGGGGACTACGACATCCGCCTCGACCGGTGCTTCTGCGGCGAGTCTCCTGCCCATCCGCTGTCTGGCACCGTGCACGTTCTGCCCGTACAGGTTGCTGTCCGGTCTGGCGAAATAGACGAACTCGAAGATGCAGAGGCGCGGGTCCACCTCTGTGAACGGATGCAGGCTCCGGACGCCGCCCGCGTCGATCACAACCATCTCCCCGGCCTCGATCTCCCGAACGAAGGCTGCACCCACCAGATCGAGAGCGGCCGACTCCGAGGCGAGGACCCAGCCCCCTTCGGGGAGCGATCCCAAACAGAGCGGGCGGTAGCCGTGGGGGTCGCGTACGCCGACCAGGTGGCCCTGATCCATGACCACGAGGGAGAAGGCACCTTCCAGGTGAGGAAGCACCTCCGTCAGGGCTCTCTCGAGCTGGCGCCCGTCCGATCGTCCGTCGTGAATGGCGCCGGCAACGGCGTCGAGCATGAGCATGGAGTCGGTGGTACTGGCGTCGTCGCCGATCCTGGCGGCCAGCTCGACCGTATTCGTCAGGTTTCCGTTGTGGCCCAGAGCTATACCGGTGTGTTCGACCTGGCGATAGGCCGGTTGCGCGTTCTCCCAGACGGTCGATCCGCTGGTGGAGTAACGGGTGTGGCCGATGCCGAGGTGGCCGGGAAGCGCGGCGAGTGTCGTCTCATGGAACACCTGGGAGACGAGCCCCATGTCCTTGAAGACTGTGATGGTTTGACCGTCCGAGGCGGCGATCCCGGCGCTCTCCTGCCCGCGATGCTGGAGGGCGAGAAGGCCGAACGAGATTATGTGTGCGGCGTCCTGACCCGGCGCATACACGCCGAAAACGCCACATTCCTCGCCCGGGGTGGTCTCGAAGGTCCCGTCCACTTCGACGGCGATTGTAGGCGTCCCGGGGAGAGGAACTGCGCCGGACGCGACCGCCGGCCCGTCTCAGTGGTCCATCCGGTCGCGGATGGCACCGCGCCAGGTGGCTGCCGCCGCATCGAGAGGTACGGAGGCCTCGACCCGGCCATTCCGCGCGAAGTCGATCGATGAGCCTCCGAGCGACCCGATGCGCGCTGCCGCAACCCCGGATTCCTGTGCGGCAGTGCGGATCGAGGCGGCGGCCGCGGGCGGCGCAACTGCGATGAATCGATGCGGATCCTCACAGAACAGGTTGGGCCAGTCCGAGAACGTGATCGTGGCCCCCACATCCGAGCGTATGCAGATTTCGGCAATCGCGACGGCCAACCCGCCCTCGGAGACGTCGTGCAGGACGGGGGCGACTCCGCCGCCGGCCAGGTCGACGGCGAGGCCGATGACGGCGCCGGCCGTCGCCGGGTCGGGTTCCGTCGGCCGGCCCCCCAGGCGGCCCGACACGAGTTTCTCGAATGCGCTTCCGGCCAGGTTGGTCCCGTTTCGTGGCCCCACCAGCCAGACGTCCATGCCTGCCTCACCCGCTTCGAGGCGGGGCGGCGTTTCGGGCAGCGGGTCGGCGAGGCCCAGCATGCCGACTATGGGAGTCGGGTAGATGTCGACGCCGTCCGTTTCGTTGTAGAACGAGACGTTGCCGCCGATCACGGGTATTCCAAGGGACTCACAAGCCTGTGAGATGCCTTCAACGGTCTCAGTGAACTGCCACATCACTTCCGGCTTCTCCGGGTTGCCGAAGTTGAGATTGTCGACAACCGCCATCGGTCGAGCTCCGACCACGGCCACATTGAGGGCGGATTCGAAGACGAGGCGGGCCCCGCCGCGGCGCGGGTCCAGATAACAGAGTCGACCGTTTCCGTCGGTGGAGACGGCCAGGCCTTTCGTGGTGCCTTTGATCCGCAGGAGGTTGCCGTCGTCGCCCGGTCCGACGACGGTGTTCAAGAACAGCATGTGGTCGTACTGCTGATAGACCCACGACGGGTCACCCAGCGAGGGGTCGCCGAGCATTGCCAGCAGGCTCGTCCCGATGTCCGGCGGCAACTGGGAATCGGCCGTGCTCGCCCATAGGTCAGCCAGCCAGGAAGGTTCGGAAAGGGGTCGGTCGTAGACGGGGGCATCCTCTGAAAGCGAGGCGGCCGGGACCTCCGCGACCAGATCGCCGTCCTTGAAGACCCGCAACGTCCCGCCGGGCTTGACCTCGCCGACGACGGAGGCATCGACCTCCCACTTCTCCGCGATCGTCAGCACCTCGCCCAGTTGATCCGGGTGAACGAAGGCCATCATCCGTTCCTGCGACTCCGACATCAGCAGCTCACCGGGAGTCATGTCGCTCTCACGGACATGTACCCGGTCGAGGTCGACGTCCATCCCCACGCCCGCCCGCGCCGCCGGCTCCGACGTCGAACACGACAGGCCGGCCGCGCCGAGATCCTGTATGCCGACGACGAGTTTCTTCTGATACAGCTCCAGGCAGGCCTCGATCAGCTTCTTCTCCTGGAACGGATCTCCGACCTGCACGGAGGGCCGTTTGGTGCTGCTGTCCTCGTCGAAGCCGGCCGACGCCAGAACCGATGCGCCGCCAATGCCGTCTCGACCGGTCGAGGAACCGAGCAAAACGGAGATTGTCCCGGGCTCGCCGGCGGTGCCGAGAACGAGCTGTTCGGAACGAAGGATTCCCAGGCACATGACGTTGACGAGGGGATTGCCCCGATAGCAGTCCTCGAAGGCGACCTCTCCTCCAACCGTCGGCACTCCGACCGCATTGCCGTAGCCGGCGATGCCGGCCACCACCCCTGAGAACAGATAGCGGTTGTGGGGGTCATCCAGGTGTCCGAATCGGATCTGATCCCAGAGCGCGATCGGTCTGGCGCCCATCGTGAAGACGTCGCGCAGAATCCCCCCAACCCCGGTTGCAGCGCCCTGATAGGGCTCCACGAACGACGGGTGGTTGTGGCTCTCGATACGGAGGGCGGCCAGCCAGCCGTCTCCCAGGTCGACAACGCCTGCGTTCTCTCCGGGGCCGACCACGACCCAGGGCGCCTCGGTGGGGAAGCGACCGAGATGCGGGCGGGATGACTTGTACGAGCAATGTTCCGACCACATCACCGAATACATGGCCAGTTCCGCAATCCTCGGCTCCCTGCCGAGCAGCCCGACGACACTGGAGAACTCGTCGTCCGTCATCCCGAGTTCCTGGTGGAGGGGACGCCTATCAGACACGCGCCGGCCGCCCCTCTGCAAAAGCCGCGACGGAGGCGGCAAAGGACCTCAACAGGACCCGACCATCCGTCGAGCCGAGTAGGGAATCGATCGCCCTCTCCGGGTGTGGCATCAGTCCGGCGACGTTGCCCGCCCCGTTGGCGATACCGGCGATGTTGTCCATCGACCCGTTGGGGTTGGTCGCCGGAGATACCTTCCCCGCACGATCCGAATAGGTGAGAAGGACTCCGGCGGCCTCGACAGGATCTGCCGTGTAGTTGCCTTCGTAGGAGTTGAGCGGGACCTCGAGGACGTCGCCGACCGTTGCCAACCTCGTCAGGATCGACTCGGTCGACTCGACCCGCAGGTGAACCGGCCGGCAGATGAAGCGGAGGTCACGGTTGGCCAGCAGCACGCCGGGCAGCAGGCCCGCCTCGGTGAGGATCTGAAACCCGTTGCAGATCCCCAGTACCGGGGCGCCCTCTTCGGCCATGCGGCGGACCTCGGCCATGACGGGGGAGAAGCGAGCGATAGCCCCGGTGCGGAGATAGTCGCCGTGCGCGAATCCGCCGGGCAATACGACCCCGCTGAACCCGGTCAGGTCCACATCCCTGTGCCAGACCAGCTCGGCCTCGCATCCGAGGCTCCCGAGAGCGTATACGACGTCGTGTTCGCAGTTGCTCCCCGGGAACACGACCACGGCAACGGTCATGCCGTGTCTCCGTCCTCCTCCAGGACGATCTCGTAGTCCTCCATAACCGGATTGGCGAGGAGCTTCTCGCACATGGCCTCGATATCTGCCCTGGCCCGAGCCGGGTCGGTGGCGCCGACCTCGAGGGTGATGATCTTGTCGATCCGCACCGATTCGACATTGGAGTAGCCCAGGTCGCGGACGCCGCGCAGGACCGCGGTGCCGGCCGGATCTGCAATGTCCGAGCGTCGCTTCACGCGCACAGTCGCCCTCATGTCCCCATCTCCTGCAGGTATTCGTCGAACCGCCGGCCGGTGATTCGCTCGAATGCCTCCGTGTACTTGGCCCGTGTCTCGGCTACCACCTCAGGCGGTAGTGGCGGGGCCGGCGGCGTGTGGTCCCACTTCACCGAATCGAGCCAGTCACGAACGAACTGCTTGTCGTAGGAGGGGACGGTGTTGCCCGGCTCCCACCGGTCCCGCGGCCAGTAGCGAGAGGAATCGGGGGTGAGCACCTCATCGATCAGCAAGAGGTCGCCGTCGGCGAAGCCGAACTCGAACTTGGTGTCGGCGAGGATGACCCCGCGCTCTGCCGCGAACCGCGCTGCCGTCAGGTATATGTAGATCGATGTCTGTTTGAGGCGCTCGTACAGCTCGTCTCCCAACAACCGTCTGGTGTCCGACTCCGTCAGGTTCTCGTCATGGCCCGATTCCGCTTTGGTAGCCGGAGTGAAGATGGGAACCGGCAACTCGTCGGCCATTCGCAGTCCCTGCGGGAGGTGCTCGGTGGTCGGCCCGCCCCCGGCGCGGTACTCCTTCCAGGATGACCCGTAGAGGTAGCCGCGGACGACACACTCAACCGGGATGACCTCGGCGCGTCGGACGACCATGGCCCGACCCGCCAGCGACTCGCGCTGGTCCGTGGTCAGCTGCTCGATGCCGGACAGGTCTGTGGCCAGCAGATGGTTGGGGACGTCCAGCAGGTCGAACCAGTGCAGCGAGAGCCCGGTCAGCACCCGGCCCTTGTCCGGGATTGGGTCCGGGAGGATGACGTCGTACGCCGAGATCCGATCGGTGGCTACGAATAGGAGCCGTTCCCGGTCGATCTCGTAGATCTCGCGCACCTTGCCCGAGGCGAGATGTTTCAGTGCCAGCACGACGCGAGATGGTAGCGGCCGGTCGGAGCCGGACGGGTGATCGCCCGGTCAGGGCTGGATGAGCCGCAGTCGACGGCGGTAATCTTCCGCCGATGACTGCTACGAATGACTCGATCCTGCTGCTGCACCATTCGGAGGGGGTCGGCCCGGGTTGGCTTGGAGAGGCCATCGAAGCGGCCAGGATCGACACTGTTTCGGTTCGGTTCTTCGCCGGTGATCCTCTTCCGGACTCGATCGACTGGAAAGCCGTCGTCGTGCTCGGCGGGTCGATGGGCGCCTATGAGGAAGCCGACTATCCGCACTTCGTTGCCGAGAAGGCGTTCCTGGCCGAGGCCGTGGCCGCTGATGTGCCTCTCCTCGGTATTTGCCTGGGCAGCCAGCTCCTGGCCGACGCGCTGGGCGGCCGGGCGTACAAAGCGCCGAGTCCGGAGGCGGGCTTGATGGAGATGACGATGACCGACGCCGGGCGAGCGGACCCCGTGTTCGCGAACCTCCCGGACCGGGTTCTGGTGACACACGGCGACACATTCGACCTGCCGCCGGGCGCGGAGCTGCTGGCCTACACGGACGGCTACCAGCACGCCTACCGGTCGGGTTCGGCTCTGGCGGTCCAGTTCCACCCGGAAGCGGGAGCGGATCTGGTCGAGTTGGCGGTCGGTCGACCGGGCGGCGGGAACATCGTTGCGGCCGGCGTTGATCCGATAGGACTGGTCGCAGAGTTGCGTGAGAACGAGGATTCGATGAGGGAACAGGCGCTGCGCTTCTTCGGCGCCTGGCTGGACACCCTCTGATTCGTTTCTCAGCAATACTGTGACTCTCCGGCAACAACAGTATTGCTGAGAAAATATCTGGCGCCCGGGGCGGGTGCTTCTGGCCCTCAGTGCTCGGCGTGTCCCGTCCGGTCGAAATGCTGGTGCCGTTCGTCAACGGGGTGATGGGCAGAGTCGTCGAGTATCGGCACCCCGGCTTCGCTCTCAACTACCTCGATCCCGTAGGCCCGGGCAAGGTGCTGCGAAGTCAGGACCGCGGATGGTTCACCTTCGGCTACAACCCCTCCGGATAGCAGCAGCACGTGGCCCGCTCTGGCCGCTTCGCCGAGATCGTGTGTGGTGGCGATCACCGTCCGGCCCTTGCGCTGCTCTTCGAAGATCACCTCCAGGATCACCTCCTTTGAGACGAGGTCGAGTGCGTTCAAAGGCTCGTCCAGGAGGAGAAGTTCTGCTCGTTGCGCAAGCCCCTGCGCAACGAAGACGCGTTGCCTCTCTCCTCCGGAGAGTTCGCCGAGGTGACGGCTCGCCAGTCTGGCCACGTCGAGGCGCTCGAGAGCATCATCGACGATGTCCCTGTCACTGTTGCGAATCAGTCCAAAGGACCCTTTGTCGACGTACCGGCTCATCGTCACCACCTCACGGACGGTCACCGGCAGGCGGTCGTTCACCTTCGTTGCCTGCAACACGAGCGAGGTCTTCGACCGGGCACCGAGGGGGTCGGTTCCGAGTACCTCCAGTGCCCCGTCGGCCAGCGGGATGAGGCCGGCGATGGCGTTGAGGAGAGTTGACTTCCCGGACCCGTTGGGCCCGATCACCGCCGTGAACTCGCCGGAAGGAACGGCCAGGTCGGAAGAGCGGAACGCGACACGATCCCCATGGATGAGAGTCACGCCGCTTCCGCGTACTGCTATCGGCACTGCGGGCACAGCCCCTCCAAATCGATCCTGTGGCCGGTCACCGCGAAGCCGGCGGTCGCGCCGGCGCCGTCTGAGATGCGCCTTATCGTCGACTCCGTTTCGGAGCTGAAGTCGATGTCCTGTGTCGACCCGCAGTTGCTGCACGTGATGTGGTGGTGGTGCCCGGTCAGCCACTCGGCCAGTTCATATCTGGCAACGCCTGCACCATCGTGGAACCGCTCGAGCACCCCGCTCGCCGTGAGCACGCTCAAGGTTCGATAGAGGGAGGAGAGAGGCACCGCAGATCGAAGAAGTGTGCCGATCTCTTCGGCCGTGTGCGGCCCGTCGACCCGGATGAGCTCCTCGATGACCAGTCGACGCGCCCGGGTCGTTCTGACTCCGGCCGATCTGAGCCTTTCCTCGGCCAGGTCCACCGTCGGTTGGCGTTGCGTGCTCATGGTGGTGATGGTACCGTAGAATGATTATGAGAACAACTCTCATTCTCATGTTGCTCGGGCCGGTGATGATGGTGTCTTCCGGCTGTTCGGCGAGTGACGAAGGAGGTTCCCTTCCGGCCGTCGTGGTGACGACTTCAATTCTGGGAGACGTTGTCACCAATGTCGTAAACGGCGGCGCAGAGGTCCAGGTGATAATGCCGATCGGAGCCGATCCCCACGACTTCGAACCCTCGGCACGGCAAGTGGCCGCCATCAGGTCCGCCGACTTGATAGTCGCCAACGGCCTCGACCTCGAAGAGGGCCTCTCAGAGGTTCTCTCTGCTGCGGTGGAAGACGGCGCCGACCTGCTCGAGATCGGTCCTGATGTCGATCCGCTTCCTCTCGAGGGTTCCGGCGCTTTCGATCCCCATGTCTGGCTCGACCCGATCCGGATGGTGAACGCGGTCGACTTGCTCGTGAAAGCCCTGGAAGATCTGAACGGTTCGATCGACTGGGCGGGTCGGGCCGCGCCCTACCGCCAGGAGTTGCTCGAAACCGACTCATCGATACGCGATAGCCTGGCCTTCATCCCAGGCGATTCGCGAGTCTTGTTCACAGGTCACCAGGCGTTCGGCTACTTCGCCGACCGGTACGACTTCGAAGTCACTGCGACGATTCTCCCCGGGGCGACCACGATGATCGAACCGAGCGCGGCGAGCTTCGCCGAGGTCGTCGAGGCGCTCGAGGAGTCGTCGGCTCCCGCCGTGTTCACAGACCGGGGGGAGAGCCAGGCGCTGGCGGAACAGTTGATCGAGGAGGTGAGCCGGGAGGTCGTGCTGGTGCAGCTGTACACGGGCTCGCTGGGTGGGCCGGGATCGGGTGCCGAGACATACATCGACATGATGAACTGGAATGCCGAGGCGATCGCGGAAGTGTTCTCGCCGTGAGCTGGCTGACAGAACCATTCTCGAACGACTTCATGATGCAGGCGCTGCTGGCCGGTGTTCTCGCCGTCGTCACCACCTCGCTCATCGGCACCTGGGTGGTCCTGCGCGGCTTGAGTTTCATGGGCGACGCGATGGCTCACGGTGTGCTGCCCGGCATCGCCCTGGCGTTCGTGTGGGGTTTCGACCTCACCATCGGTGCGGTCCTGAGCGCGTTGATCATGATTGCCGGCATCGAGTACGTGCACCGGCGTGCCCGGCTCAGCGAAGACACGGCCATCGGGCTCTTGTTCGTGGGGATGCTCGCTCTCGGCGTGATCATCATGTCGAGAGCCCAGTCATTTGCCGGCAGCCTGACGGGATTCCTGTTCGGGAACATCCTCGCCGTCGGTCGATCGGACCTGCTGATTCAGGCAGTCGCCGCGGGTGTGACTGCGCTGGCGGTTGCCGTCTTCTATCGCCCCTTCCTGGTCCTGTCCTTCAACGAGGACAAGGCGGAAGTTCTCGGCCTGCGGCCGCGCCTGGCGCACTCCGTGATGCTGGCGTTGCTGACTCTCGCCATAGTCACGTCTTTTCGCGTGGTGGGCAATCTGCTCGTTTTCGGACTGCTGGTCGCACCTGCCGCATCGGCCTCACTGATCGTACGGCGCGTCCCGACGATGATGATCACCGCGGTGGCTATTGGTGTGGCAACCGTGGCGGGAGGTTTGCTGCTGACCTGGCACGCCGATACTGCCGCCGGGGCCAGCATCGCAGGTGCGTCCGTTGCCGTGTTCTTCCTCGTCCTGATTACCCGCCAGGTCGTCGAAGCGGTTCGCCGTTGATCATCGGTCGATGTGCCGCACTTCTCCTGTGCGTCTACCATCTAGCACTCCCGCTTCGAAGTTCCGCATGACCCCATCGCGAACAACCCGCATCCTGCTTTCCGTCGCCTCCGGCCTCTTGTTCGTCGTGGTCGTTGCCGGCCTCCGCGTCGGAATGGCCTACTGGTCGATCGATCGAGACGAGTTCGATCCCGATGCCGCCCGGGACCGTATCGATGCTGCCGGGGCGGATGTTTCCCGGGGCGGCGAATCAGATGCGGACGGTACCGGGTCGGATTCCGATCCCCCCTTCCTTGCCGACCTGGATTTCGAAATCGCAGACGACGGCCTGTCTCCGGAGAAGCCCGATGCCGGGGAGACCGTCGTGCTGCCCGACATGAGCAGCCCTCCGCTGCCGGACGGGATGTTCACCGCCTATACGCTGATCGGTGCCGACCTCAGCGGCTACCTGGCCGACACCATCATCCTGGTACTGCTGCCGTCCGACGGTTCTGTGCCCATCCTTGCCAGCCTCCCGAGAGATCTGTACCTGCCCACCCCCTGTGGTGGTTCGTACTCACGAATCAACTCGACGCTCGGTGGGTGCAAAGGCGTTGCCTCGGGACCCGAACTCCTCTCGCTGACCATCGAGGATTTCACCGGCATCTCCGTCGACCACTTCGCGATGGTCGGATTCTCCGGTTTCACCCAGATAATCGATGTGCTCGGCGGCGTTCAGGTCTGCGTCGACTATCCGACCAGGGACATCAAGGCCGGGTTGGACATAGAGGCCGGCTGCACACAGGCCGACGGAGCTACGACTCTCGCCTGGGTCCGGTCGCGACAACCGGAGCAGTTGGTCGACGGTGAATGGGGTCGGGTCACCGGAGCCAGTGACTTCTCACGGCAGAGCCATCAGCACGATGTTCTCATGCAGTTGTTCTCGAGGATGACCTCGTTCGGGTCCTTGACCTCTCTCGGTGAGGTTGCCCAGCAGGTCGCCAGTTCGACCCGGCTCGACAGTGCCTTTTCCATCGGCGATGCCGTGTCTCTGGCCTGGTCATATCGGAATGTAGATTCGTCCAGCCTCAAGATCGTCCGGCTCTCCTACGAGGACTACCGCACCGCAGACGGAGCCCAGGTGCTGCTCCCGTCGATCAAGTTCGCCGAAGCTCTGGCCAAGGTGTATCCGGCCGTCTCCGGCTGACGTCAGAAACCCGCCTGCTGTCCCTCCCAGGGGGCCGGGGCGCCGGATTCGAACTCTGCAACCGAAGGTCCGGCCAGGGACCGGAGGAACCGCCGGCCGAGCGTGTAGGAAAAGATCAGGAGAGCCAGCAAGGCGGGCCACCCTGCGACGGTCCGGAAGGCGACCGCCCATCCGGTGGCGTCGATCGTCAGCCACTGACCTGTTGTCTTCAGCGCGAAGAAGGCCAGCCAGATCCAGGAGACCCTGGTGTATGCCGGCCGCACCTGCGGATGCCAGTACCAGCCGATCGGCCAGTCCCGGGCGAGCCAGCTGGTCCACGCTACGAAGGGCCGCCGGATCGTGATGCTGATGAGTATCGCCAACGTCGTCGCAGCTCCGCCGGCGATGGTCGGGATGAAGAACCCATCAGGACCCCACCACGCTGCCGCCGTTGCCGCGATGACGACCCCCGCAAGCCCGGCGAGGGCAAACTTCAGAGACCGGCCCATCGCCAGTCGTCCCGCAACGATCATCAGGGCAGAGAGGACGGCCAGAGCCGCCGCCCAAGACGTTCCGATCGTGGCGTTGCCGATACCGAATACCAGCGGCGGAACGATTCCGTCGACAATCGAGGCGCGACCCAGTACGACCGTACGCATTTCGGCGAGAATCTCTGAAGCCATGTTCTGAGGGTAGGTGACCCCGGCCCATATCAGTAGAGTCCGCCGCATGCGCATCGGAGTTGATCTCGGCGGGACGAAGATCGAGGCGGCTGCTCTCGACGATTCCGGACGGGTGGTAGCCCGATACCGGCTGCCGACACCGGCGCCCGACTACCGGCAGATAGTCGGCACGATCGCCGAACTCGTGGAGCGGCTCGAGAGCGAACTCGGGGGAGCGGAGAGCGTCGGTATCGGTCACCCCGGGTCCATTTCACCAGCCTCCGGCTTGATAAAGAACTCCAACTCGACGGTGCTGCTCGGACGAGCACTCGATCAGGACCTGGAAGCGGCTCTGGGGCGCCCGGTTCGCCTTGCGAACGACGCAAACTGCTTCGCTCTCTCCGAAGCAGTGGATGGTGCGGCCGCAGGAAGCTCTCCCGTTTTCGGAACGATTCTCGGGACGGGCGTCGGCGGCGGGGTGGTGATAGACGGGCGTCTGGTGGGCGGCCCAAATGCCATCGCCGGCGAGTGGGGTCACAACCCGCTTCCGCCCAATGCCGCAGGTCCCGTGGCGCGGCTGAAGTGTTACTGCGGCAAGACGGGGTGCATCGAGAAGTACCTCTCTGGTCCGGGTTTGGCCGCCGATCATGCCCGGGCGACGGGCGAGCGCGTCGATCCCCCCGAGATCGTCCGTGCTGCTCTGCGGGGCGAGGCGGAGGCGGCCGCTTCGCTGGATCGTTACATCGAGAGACTCGCCGCCGGACTGGCGGTCGTCATCAATATCCTCGACCCGGAGGTGATCGTTCTCGGCGGAGGCCTCTCGAACGTCGATGCACTCTACGACGAGGTGCCGGAAAGGTGGGGTGACTACGTGTTCAGCGACCGGGTCGACACGCGAATCGTCAAGAACCTCCACGGCGACTCGAGCGGCGTCCGCGGTGCCGCCTGGCTCTGGCACTGAAGAGGTTCTGGGTTTCGGGTTCGAGTGGTCATGCTCGGACCGGAACCCAGGACCCCCTACTTCTCCCGCCCGGCCATGATGTAGAAGATCAGCCCTATGAGGGGAGCGAATGCCACGACGAGGATCCACAGGACCTTCGTGCCGGTTGACTTTCCCTGAGACCCGACGATATCGACGACGGCCCAGATGATCACGATGAGGTGGATCAGGCCGAAGAAGCCACTGTAGGTATTGGGCCGCAGCGCCTTCGGGAAGGGACTGCACGCCGCCAGAGTCATCGAGGCCGCCGCCAGGCTGAGCGCATACTTGTATGTCTTCACCCGTCCGAGGCTAGCGAATTACGACGAACTGCGTCCGACCCGCTGGGCGGTCGGCTCGAGATCCTCCAACCGTTCAAATACGACTCCCGCGTTGCGCAGGAAACGCTCGGGAGAGAAACACCCGGCGAGGACTTCGGAGGTGAGGTTCACTTCCTCGTCGGCGGCCAGGAGTTCCTGAAGTTCGGCGCTCTCCTCCCAGCAGCGCATGGCGTTGCGCTGGACTATCCGGTAGGCCTCATCGCGGGTCTTGCCCGCTTCGATGAGGCTCAGCAACACGGCCTGGCTGTAGACCAGGCCGTGCGTGGCGGCCAGGTTCGCCCTCATGCGGTCGGCCTCGACCACCAGACCGTCGATCAGATCGTTGAACTTGACCAGCATGTAGTCGAGGGCGAGGCAAGCGTCCGGAAGCACGACCCGCTCCGCGGATGAGTGGCTGATGTCGCGTTCGTGCCAGAGAGCAACGTTCTCGAGACCGACCTGTGCGTAGCCGCGCAGCAGCCTCGCCATGCCCGTCATCCGCTCGGACAGAATCGGGTTTCGTTTGTGCGGCATCGCCGAAGACCCCTTCTGTCCCTTCCCGAAGGATTCGCGTGCCTCACCGACCTCGCTGCGCTGCAGGTGTCTGATTTCGGTAGCGAAGCGCTCGATCGATGCCCCGGTCAGAGCGATTGCCTGAAGGAACTCGGCGTGACGGTCGCGCGGCGTGACCTGTGACGAGGCCGGCTCCGGGAGCAACCCCAGACGGTCACAGACGTACTTCTCGACGCTGGGCGGCGTGTGCGCGTAGGTGCCGACCGCTCCGCTCATCTTGCCGACGGCGACGGCTTCCCTGGCGCGGCGCATTCTGGTCAGATCTCTATCGACCTCGAATGCCCAGGTGGCCAGTTTCAAGCCGAACGTGGTCGGCTCGGCCCAGATTCCGTGAGTTCGCCCGAGCATCAGAGTGTCGCGATGCGCGAGGGCCTTTCGCTTGATCGTCTCGAACAGGGCGTGGATGCGGCCGATCAGCAGATCCGCCGCGGAGGCCATCCGGGCGCCTCCGGCGGTGTCGAGAACGTCGGAGGACGTGAGTCCGTAATGCACCCATTCACCGCCGCTTCCGGCCGATTCCGCAAGGAGGTCGACGAAAGCTGCCATGTCGTGATTGGTTGTCTTCTCGCGTTCGTCGACGTCGACCGCACGGACCGGTGGTGCGGCTCGAACGGCCTGGGCGGCGCCTGCGGGGGCCACTCCGAGGTCGGCCCAGGCCTCGACGACCAGGGCCTCGACCTCCTGCCAGATCTCGAACTTGCGGTCCTCCGACCAGATGGCGGACATCTCCGGGAGCGAGTAGCGCGGAATCATGAGGCCATGATCGCACACCGGGCCGATCCTCCGCCCTCTCAACTCCGATGCGTGGCCGCCTTCCCGATCGGCCTCGCACCGGCCCTTACGGAACGGGTCGCGCGCGAGCAGTCGCTGCACAACGCTCGAAGCACCGGCTGCCCGACGGGAATCAGTTAAGGTTGCCCGAACGTTGCGTTAGCGAAGGATCCACATGATCGTTGTCAATACCGAGACGATTCCCGGCCACGAGATCGTCGAGGTCAAGGGACTGGTACAGGGAAACACGATACGGGCCAAGCATCTCGGAAGGGACATCACCGCCAGCCTCAAGAACCTGGTCGGTGGTGAGCTGACTCAATACACGGAGTTGCTCACCGAGTCGCGCCGCCAGGCAGTCGAGCGGATGATTCAGCAAGCTCAGCAGCTCGGGGCCGACGCCGTAGTGAACGTGCGGTTCACTACCTCGTCGATCGCAGCGGGCGCGGCGGAACTGTACGCCTATGGAACGGCCGTCAACTTGGTCCGGGTCCCGTCTCCGGGGGTGGCACAAGCTGCCTCGGCTCCGGCAGAGCCGCCCCGCGGCGCAGGCGGGGTGGGTTCTGCTCCACCGCCTCCTCCAGTGGTGGGCTGAATGGAAGTCGTCCTCCAGCTGGCGGTTCCGTTGGTGGTGGTCGTCTCGCTGCTGCTGCTCGGATCAACTGTCGGCCGCAGCAGAGAGCGCCGGCACTTCGCCGAGCTCGATAGGCGTGAAGAGGCCAACAGAGGTTTCGTGCTGACCGACCTCAGGACGGTCCCGGTCGGTATGGCGCCGGGGGGTGCAGCCCTCGTGACCGGGGCAACGGTGATCGCCGCCGACTATCTCAAGACGTTTCTGTCGGGATTCCGCATGATCTTCGGCGGCGAGATGCGCTCCTACACGCCGATGATCGAGAGGGCTCGTCGTGAAGCCCGCCTCCGCATGGTGGAGGACGCCCGTCGCGTGGGGGCCATGGCCGTGATCAACGTCAGGTTCGAGACGTCTCCGATCGCCCTCAACTCGGGTCGCAACACGGCCCCGATGGCCGAGATCCTCTGTTACGGAACGGCGCTGCTTCCGGCGGATCGCTGAGTGCCGATGGAGCGGGCACAGGGAGAAGAGCCACAACCCGTCCACCGCGCCGAGGTGCCGGGCGGGGAGAGCTATTGGGAGGCGACCGGGGAAGAACCGGCGCTGCGATGGACCGGGCGGACCGATCTGCCCACCTTCTCCTCGATCTACTCGGCCCGCAGACTCGCAACCCCCACGGCGCGTCGATGGGTCGCCGTGGGCGTCGCAGTCGTCGTGGCGGGCCCTTTTGCGATCCTTGGTGCGCTGGTCGGCGCCGGCGGCACGATCGGGTTCGGCCTGCTGCTCGCGGCGATCACGATCGGTCCTCTGGTCGAAGAGGTGCTCAAAGCTTCCGGTGCGCTCTATCTCGCCGAGCAGCGTCCCTGGCTCGTGCCGGCCGGATGGGTGCTGCCGCTGACTGCGTTGGCGGCAGGCCTGGTTTTCGCCGCCATCGAGAACTCCGTCTACTTGAACGTCTACATCGCCGACCCGACTCCCGAGATCATCAGATGGAGATGGATTGCCGGACCGTTGCTGCACGGTGGTGCGTCGTTGATCGCAGGTTTGGGTGTCCGCAGGATGTGGACGATCACCGATCGAGATCTCACCGCACCGCGGATCAGGCACGCGGCTCCCTATCTGATCGCGGCGGTCGCCGTACACGGGCTCTACAACCTGACGGTCACGCTGCTCGAACTGACGGATGTCATCTTTTGAGGAGCCTCAGTTCCGCGCAGGCTCGGCGAACGGCGCTCGCCGCCCAGGGGTTCGGGGGGCGCCGCCGGAGCGAGCGAGTCGACGTGCGCCATGTCAGAAGGCTGTTTCGCCTGGTCTCACTCGTTCAGATCGACTCGGTCAACGTGACCGTGCGCGCCCACTACATGCCTCTCTTCTCCCGCTTCGGGCCGTACGCAACCGACCTGATGGACGAGTACGCCTACAAGCGAAGGGAGGCATTCGAGTACTGGGGCCACGAGGCGTCCTTTCTGCCGGTCGAGCGCTATCCGCTGATGCGGTTCCGCATGGGTGCGATTCGTCCCTGGCAGCCGGTTCGGGCCCTGAACGAGGAGCACCCCGACTACATGAGGCAGGTGTTCGAAGAAGTCGTCGAGTTCGGCCCGATCACCGTCTCGGATCTCGCAGATCCCGGCAAACGCACGGGCCCGTGGTGGGGATACGGGAAGGGAAAGATTGCGCTCGAATGGCTGTTCGCGACCGGCAAGGTGGCGATTGCCGACCGACTCAACTTCACCCGCTACTACGACCTCCCCGAGCGGGTCCTGCCGGCCGGGGTGCTCGACGTCGAGCCCCCCGGGAAGGAGGAGGCGCAGCGGCAGCTCCTTCTGCTGTCCGCACAAGCGGCGGGAGTGGCGACCGCCGCCGACCTCGCCGACTACTACCGCATCCGCATGCCTGATGCGCGGCCCCGCCTCGGGGAGTTGGTCGAGTCGGGAGCCCTCGTAGAAGTGAGTGTCGAAGGGTGGGACAAACCGGCCTACATGCTGCCGGGGACCAAAGTCCCACGATCGTTTGGCGCCAGGGCACTGGTCAGTCCGTTCGACTCGCTCATCTGGTTCAGAGAACGAACCGAGAGGCTCTTCGATTTCCACTACCGGATCGAGATCTACGTTCCGGAGGCCCAGCGGAGGTTCGGCTACTACGTCTACCCCTTCCTGCTCGGCGATGAACTGGTCGGCCGGGTCGACCTGAAGGCGGACCGAGCTGCCGGCAGACTGCTGGTCAAAGGGTCGTTTGCGGAAGGCGGCCGGGATCCGGTCGGGATTGCGCTCGAGCTGGCCGAGGAGCTACACCTCATGGCCGGCTGGCTCGACCTCGAGGAGGTAGAAGTGGCGAGGAACGGCGATCTCGCCGACCTGCTGCGGAAGATGATCTGACCGTCTCGGGCCGGATACCCGGGACCCTCGATACCCGGGGTCTAACCGTCCAGCGTCTGCCGTCGCAACTCATCCCGGTACTGTCTCAACCCTGCCCCGAGTCTCGCGTCGCTCAAGGCGAGGATTGCCACCGCCAGCAAGGCGGCATTGGTCGCACCGTCGATGGCGACGGTTGCCACCGGGATGCCCGTCGGCATCTGCACGGTGGCGAGGAGAGCATCCATGCCGTCCAGTGACGCCGAGAGCGGTACCCCGATGACGGGAAGAGTTGTCTTGGCCGCCATGACGCCTGCCAGATGGGCGGCCTTGCCGGCCCCGGCAATGATCACCGAGTAGGTGTCCGAGGCCTTCGATGCGAATTCGAGGGCATCGTCGGGCGTCTTGTGGGCAGACAGGACGCGCATGTCCCAACCGACATCGAATAGATCGAGGGTGTCGGCGGCCTTCTGCATGGTGGGCCGGTCTTTGCCTGATCCCATCACGATTGCCACACGCGCCATGACGACTGCTCCCTTTTCGTATTCCACGGATTCATCTTCTTCGGATCCTCCCTCTCTGGCAAACCGGAGGGCGGTCTGTGCCGACGCAGTAGGCAGCTTCCGGTTTCCACCCCGCCGTGCCGGGCGGTGGGGTTCGGGCGGATGAATCAGGGGGCCGATCGCCGATTGCTTCCGGCCTATTTCGCGATATCCCTGCGGTACTGCATGCCGTCGAACGCGATCTTCCCGGCGGCGGCATAGGCGCGAGCGCGGGCGCTCTCTGCGTCGGGTCCGGTTCCCACCACGTTGAGCACACGCCCACCGGCGGTTGCCAGCCGGCCCTGGTGCATTGCGGTCCCGGCATGGAAGATGATGACACCCTCTTCTCGTGCCGCCGCCTCAACACCCGTGATCGGGTCGCCTTTGCGCGGTGCCTCGGGATATCCACTCGCGGCCAGAACCACGTCCACCGCAGTCCCGTCGTGCCAGCTGATCGATCGCCCGCTCAGGGTCCCGTCGAGTGCGGCAAGCAGCAGTTCCAGGAGATCGTCGCTCATGCGCGGCAGTACGGCCTGTGCCTCGGGATCACCGAGGCGGCAGTTGAACTCGAGCACCCTGGGTCCGTCCCCGGTCAGTACGAGCCCGACGTAGATGAAGCCGACGTATGGAGTGCCGTCGGACGCCAGTGTCCGCAGCACGGGGTCGATCACCCCGGAGAGGACGTGTTCGACGAGTCCGTCCGGAAGGTCCGCGACCGGCGAATAGCAGCCCATTCCCCCCGTGTTCGGCCCGGAGCCGCCGTCGGCCAGCCGCTTGTAGTCCCTGGCCGGTTCCAGGGGTAGGGCGGTGGTGCCGTCACAGATGGCGAACACGCTCAGCTCGGGTCCGTCCAGGTAATCCTCGATGATGACCGTGTTCCCGGCTGTGCCGAACCCGCCCTCGAGGCATCTATCGACCCACGCTTCGGCCTCGGTTCGGTCATCCGTGACCAGCACGCCTTTTCCGGCGGCCAGCCCGTCGGCCTTTACGACGTACGGTCCGGCATTGCCGGCAAGGTAGGCGAGGGCAGGTTCCCGATCGGTGAAGGACTGCCAGGATGCGGTCGCCACCCCGGCCCGGTCCATGATCTCCTTGGCGAACTTCTTCGAACCCTCCAACCGGGCCGCGGCCCGCGTGGGTCCGAAGGCCGGGACTCCCTTTTGCCTGAGGGCGTCCACGATGCCGGCGACCAGAGGTGCCTCCGGACCGACGATGACGAGATCGACCTGCTCTGCCGCGGCCACATGAGCGACCGCACCAACGTCGGCAGGGTCGATTCCTTCGATTATTCCGCCGAGTTCGGCCAGTCCGGGATTGCCGGGCAGCGAGATGAGCTCGTGGACGAGCGGGCTCTGCGTCATCATCCAGCCGAGGGCGTGTTCCCTGCCGCCTCCTCCAATGAGGAGGACTTTCACGTTCGCTCCACCAGCTGGCTGCGCTCCGGTCCCACCGATACCCAGCGGACCGGTACTCCGATCGTGTCCTCGATGAAATCTACGTAGTCCCGGGCCTCCGGGGGCAGATCGCCGCTGGAGCGGGCGCCCGTGATGTCCGTGTTCCAGCCGGGGAACTCCTCGTAGACGGGGGTGCAGTTGTAGAGGACCCGTTGCTGGCGCGGGAACTCGTCGTACCGTTCGCCGAGCGACGTATATCCGACCGCAACCTTGATGGTTTCGAAATGTGAGAGCACGTCGAGCTTGGTGAGGAACAGGTCCGTGAGGCCGTTGACCCGCACCGCGTAGCGCAGCGCCACCAGGTCCAGCCAGCCGCATCGACGGCGCCGTCCGGTCACGGTTCCGTATTCACCGCCGATGTCGACCATGCGATCACCGATCTCGTCGGAGAGTTCGGTGGGGAAGGGGCCCGTGCCCACCCGGGAGATGTAGGCCTTGGCGATGCCGACCACGCGGTGGAGATCCTTTGGTCCGATGCCGACGCCGGTGAGCACGCCGCCGGCGGTGGGGCTCGACGACGTGACGAAGGGATAGGTGCCGTGGTCGATATCGAGCAGCGTGCCCTGGGCGCCTTCGAAGATGACCTCCTTGCCGTCGCGGATCGCTTCCCACAACAGCAAAGAGGTATCTGTGACAAGCGGCAACAACCGCTCCGCGTACGCCAGGTATTCATCGGCGATGGGATCGGGATCGATCGGGAGCTGGTTGTAGACGCGGGTCAGGAGCTTGTTCTTGTCCTCGAGCGCCACTTCGAGCTTCTCCCGGAATATCTTCGGGTCGAAGAGGTCCTGCACCCTGATTCCCTGGCGGGCGAACTTGTCGGTATAGGCAGGCCCGATGCCCTTCTTGGTCGTTCCGATCTGACTGCGCCCGAGGAAGCGCTCCATCACGGCATCGAGTTTGCGGTGGTAGGGCATTATCAGGTGAGCATTGGACGAGATACGGAGCCTGCCGGTGTCGATTCCTTTCGTTGCCAGCATGTCGATCTCGGCCAGCAGAACCCTGGGGTCCACCACCATCCCGGAAGCAATCACCGGGACGACTTGCGGATACATGACCCCGCTCGGGATCAGCGACAGGGCGAGCTTCTGGTCGCCCACGATGATCGTATGGCCGGCGTTGTTGCCGCCCTGATAGCGGACGACGTAGTCCGCCTTTTCGGAGAAGTAGTCGGTGACCCGACCCTTCCCCTCATCTCCCCACTGAGCTCCCAGAACTGCCGTGGCGGGCATGGATCCTCCTCGTGAGCCGCCGCAGTCATCGTAGCGACGTGATCCGACCGGGCAGATAAACAGGATGCCACGTACACTGTGTCGCTGGAGGGACGATGCCGAGAATTCGCGCAAGCAACATCGAAGAACACAAAGAACTGACTCGCGTCCAGATACTGGAAGCAGCTCAGGACCTCTTCAGCGAGCACGGCTACCAAGACACTTCGCTCGGCGACATAGCCGCCTTCGTCGGCATAGGTCGCACCACTCTCTATGAGTACTTCAAGGACAAGGAAGACCTGCTGGCCTCGCTCGTCGACGAAACCCTTCCGGAAGTGTTCAAGGAGATGGCCGAGCAACTCGACACGTCCGATTCCTTCCTCGACCAGCTCGCCGATCTGGCGGTTCGGCTCACCGAGTGGGTGGTCACGGACCCGACGCTGGGATTGTTGCTCCACCGAGAGGTACCTCGCCTCTCCGACACGACGCAGGAACGTATTCGCGTTGCCCACGAGAACCTGTCGAAGGAGTACGCGCGGATCTACCGGGGTGGTGTCATGGGCGGCGAGATGCGTCCTCTGCCGTGGGACCTGGCCGGCAGATTCGTTCAGGATGTCGTGATGTCGGCTTCGAAGGTCCTGCTCGATTCCGAGGACCCGCAGAAGCGGATGCGCGAGGTCTGCGATGCCATGGTCGACTTCCTCAAGAACGGCATCGGGACCTGATGCCGCGCACCGTCTTCAGCGGCGGCGCCCTATTCGACGGAACCGGTGCACCGATCACAGCCGCCGATGTCGTGGTCGACGACGGCCGGATTGTGGAGGTTGGTGCGAACCTCGACGCAGACGCGGAGATCGACTGCTCGAACAAGACTCTCCTGCCAGGACTCTTCGATGCCCATGTTCATCTGGCAATCAGCCACATCAACCTGTGGAAGCACATCCAGACCCCCTTCTCCTACCGTTTCTATGAGGCCATTCACAATCTGGCCGCCACCGTCCGGGCAGGAGTCACGGCCGTCCGGGATGCAGGCGGCGCCGATCTGGGTATGAAGGAAGCCGTGCAGAACGGCTTGGTTCTCGGCCCGCGGATGCAGATCTCGCTTGCGATGCTGAGCCAGACCGGTGGTCACGGCGACGGCTGGCTGGCGTCCGGCGCCGAAGCCGAGCTTCTCCCTTCGTATCCGGGCATTCCTTCAACCGTCGTGGATGGGCCCGAGGAGATGCGCCGGGCGGTGCGCGAGCTCGTGAGAGCCGGTGCCGATGTGATCAAAGTTGCCACGTCGGGAGGCGTGCTGTCGCCGCGCGACGAGCCAACTCACGCCCATTTCAGTCCCGAGGAACTGGCGATGCTCACGGCCGAGGCCCGAGCAGCCGGCATCTGGGTCATGGCGCACGCACAGGCAACCGACGGTATCAAGAACGCCGTTCGAGCCGGCATCCGATCGATCGATCACGGCATCTATCTCGACGAAGAAGCCGTTGAGATGATGATCGAGCACGGAACCTACCTGGTCCCCACTCTGGTCGCGCCGAGAGGAGTGACCCGTGCGGTGGCGGCGGGTGCGCAGGTTCCGGAGGCATCGATCCGCAAAGCCGAAGAGGTCGTCGAGGCCCACATGGAATCGTTCCGCCGAGCCGTGCAGGCAGGGGTCAAGATCGCAATGGGCACGGACTCCGGCGTCACTCCCCATGGAGAGAACCTGAAGGAACTGACCCTGATGGTCGAAGGGGGAATGACGCCACTCGAGGCCCTGACCGCGACGACGAAGACGGCCGCCGAGCTGATGGGATTGGATGCCGATCTCGGCACCGTGGAAACGGGCAAGCTGGCCGATCTCGTGGTGGTGGAGGGCGATCCATTCGACTTCGACACGCTGGGGGAAAGGGTCGAGCAAGTGTGGATTGGCGGCTCCCGGGTGGTGTGAGGAGTGGAACACCGAATGCAACCAGACCCGCTTCCGCGGTTGGAGAGGCGCATCACGCCGAGAAGGAGGGCCCCCGGGTGGTTGACCTGGATCGAGCCGATAACTCCCGTATTCCTCTCCGTTCACGGCGCCGTGTTCATGGTGGAGTCTGGAGAAACGGACCCGGCTAAATGGGCGCTGGTCGTGCTGACCGCTCTGGCGGGCACAGCCGGTCTGGCGGGCTGGCGCACGCAGCAAGCCGTCCGGGTGCGTGCCTTCGGGTTGCTGCTGGTCACCTGGGTGCTACTGATCCTCGGCGGCGGCGTTCAGGCCTTCTTCACCCTCTGGTTCTTCATGCTGGCGCCGGTATATGCACTGGCACTCGGTGGTCGAATCGCCTTTGTCTATCCCGTCGTGATCGGCCTCGCCTACCCGGCGCTCACTCTCATCACCGAGGGAGTGCTGCCCGCGTCGGTTCTCTGGGGGCGCACCGGAGTGATTGCCGGAACCGGCCTGATCGTCGCCGCCATCTCCCTGGAGCGTCGCCTCTCCGCGGAGGATGCAATGGGAGCGAAGGATGAGTTCGTTGCATCCGTCTCGCACGAGTTGCGCACCCCGCTCACGGCAGTAGTAGGGCTGTCCGCCGAGCTCAGGGACCGGGTGAGCGATTTGACCGCCACAGAGGTCGCCGAGTTCGCCGGCATGGTGCACCGCCAGTCGATAGAGGTGGTGAACATCGTCGAAGACTTGCTGGTAGCGGCGCGAGCGGAGGCCAGCACGGTCAGCATCAAGGTCGAGGCCGTCGACCTGCGCGTCGAGGTCGATGCAGTCGTGCGGGAAGTCGCCCAACTCAATCCCGCGTTGCCTTTCGACATAGTTGTGCGAGGCGGCGCAGTCACCGGCTCCGGCGACCCCGTTCGAGTCCGTCAGATCTTGAGGAACGTCCTGACCAATGCCGTCAGGTACGGCGGAAGGCAGATCGAGGTGCGCCTGCTCGGTGAACCTCCACTGGCCGTCGTGGAGATAGCCGACGATGGGCCCGGTGTCCCGACGGAAGATCGGGAGGTGATATTCGAACCCTACGGCCGCGCTCATGCCGACTCGACGCAGCCGAGTTCGATCGGCCTCGGGCTGGCCGTGTCACGGACACTGGCCCGGCTCATGGATGGGGATCTCAGCTACGGCCGGGTTGATGGCTGGAGCGTCTTCCGGTTCGAGTTGCCTGGGGCCGACTGACGGCGTTCCGGCGCTCTCCGAGCCGTTGTGCCGGACGCATACCCGCTCTCAGATCAGCGGCACTCGACGGGGCCCTCCCGGATCTGCATTCCTTCCGGTCCGCTAGCTTGGTCGGCAGATCATGACCCGCGCCAGCAAGTTCAACGACAGGGAGCTCTCGTGGCTCGATTTCAACTCCCGGGTTCTGTCGATCGCAGAGGACCCTGAAACTCCCCTGCTCGAGCGGATCAAGTTCCTCGCCATTTTCACGACCAACCTCGACGAGTTCTTCGAGATTCGGGTGGCCGGGATCCTCGAGCAAGTGGCTGCCGGGATCAGGCGCCCGGCCCTCGGCGGCATGTATCCGACTGCGCAGTTGAAGGCCGTCCGTGCGCGCGTCGCGGATCTGTACCAGCGGGTCGACAAGACACTGCGCGACGACATCGTTCCCCGTCTGGCTGCCGCCGGCGTGCACTTCAGGTCATGGGACGAGCTGAGCGACAGCGATAAGGCCTATCTGACCCTGCAGTTCCACTCGCGGGTCTTTCCCGTCGTCACGCCGCTATCGGTAGATCCCGGCCACCCGTTTCCGTACCTCTCGAACATGTCTCTCAATCTGGCCGTCACGGTGCGGGATCCGTCCACGAATGTGGCGCGCTTCGCCAGGGTCAAGGTCCCCCCGATCCTGCCGCGTTTCCTCGTTCTGCCGGGCGGCGACCAGATCGTTCCCCTCGAGGATGTCATCGCCGCTCATCTCGATTCGCTCTTCCCGGGCATGGAGGTCGTGTCGCACGTTGCCTTCCGGGTCACTCGCAATGCCGACCTCGAGATCGAGGAGGAGGAAGCCGACGATCTCCTGGAGTTCATCGAGAGCGAGCTCAGCCGGCGCCGATTCGGACGCGTTGTCCGGCTCGAAGTCGAGCCGAATATCACCGAGGACGCCCTGAGCCTTCTGGTCAGGGAGCTCAATATCGGCCCGGATCAGGTCTACATGACCGACGGTCCGCTCGACATGACCGGCTTCTGGGGACTCTACGAACTCGACCGCCCAGATCTGAAATGGGATTCGTACGTGTGGGTTACTCCCCGGCAGCTGGCCTCCAAACCAGGCGAGCGGATGAACATCTTCGATCGGATCAGGGAAGGAGATATCTTCGTCCAGCACCCCTACGACTCTTTTGCCGCCTCGGTAGAGGAACTGGTGACGCAGGCGGCATCGGACCCGAAGGTGCTGGCGATCAAGCAGACTCTCTACCGGACGACGGCAGACTCGCCTTCGATGCATTCGCTGATCGCGGCCGCCGAAGCGGGCAAACAGGTGGTGGCGCTGGTCGAACTCAAAGCCCGCTTCGATGAACAGGCCAACATCGAGTGGGCCCGGCGCCTGGAGGAATCCAGCGTGCACGTCGTCTACGGTCTGGTCGGCCTCAAGACCCACACGAAGACGACCCTGGTGGTCAGGGACGACGGCGACGAGATCCGCAGGTACTCGCATGTGGGGACGGGCAACTACCACAACAAGACGGCCCGGATCTACGAGGACGTCGGGCTTCTCACGGCAGATCCGGATATCGGGGCGGATCTGTCTGATCTCTTCAACTACCTGACCGGATACAGCAAGCAGGTCGAGTATCGAAAGCTCCTCGTGTCGCCCATGACGCTCCGGAAGCGCATGGTGAAGCTCATCCGCCGGGAAGCCAAGCGCGAAGACGGGCACATCGTCATGAAAATGAACGCTCTCGTCGATGGAGGCATGATCCGGGAGCTGTACAAGGCCTCGCAGGCCGGAACGCGGATCGACCTGATAGTGCGCGGCATTTGCTGTCTGCGGCCCGGTGTGGAAGGACTCTCAGAGAACATCACCGTGCGATCGCTGGTGGGCAAGTACCTGGAGCATTCCCGCATTTACCGATTCGGAACCAGAGAAAGAGGCTACGAATACCTCATCGGTTCGGCGGACCTGATGCCGCGCAACCTCGACCGGCGTGTCGAGGTTGTCGGCCCGGTCACAGACCCGGCGCATCAGGATCGTCTCGACGAGGTCTTCGAGATCCTCTTTGCCGACGATGAGCTCGCCTGGGAGTTGCACCCGGACGGAGTGTGGCGCAAGATCGAGACCGTGCAAGGACTGAATGCACACAAGCGCCTCCAGAGTCTGGCCATCGAACGCACGAGGTGACAGTTCCGGAGAAATGGGGCGTGAACATCGAACCCGATCGGCAACCGACCATTCGCCGGGTCGTGCAGACTTCGATCGCCGTCACGGTTCGCCGCTATCTGGACAACGCCCCCGCCATCGCTCGCCACGATGAGCCGGAGGGAGTTCATCAGGCGAGGGTGGCTACCAGAAGGCTACGTTCCGACTTTCGCACATTCCGCAGGTTCCTCGATCGCGACTGGGCGGACGGGCTGCGCAACGACCTCCGGGCGCTCACCGACCTGCTGGGGCCCGTGCGCGACCTGGACGTGCTGCACATGCACCTGGGCGGTCTCATCGAACAGGTGCCAGACTCCGAACGCCGGGCCGCGGAAGAGATTCTCGAGATTCTCGAAAAGGAGCGTCGGGATGCCCGGAGCCGCCTCGTCCGAGGATTCGCCGAACCGTGGTACCCGGAATTGCTGGTTCGTCTCACCGAAGCCGGCGAAGCACCGCGGATCGTCGAGGCCGCCGACCTCCCCGCCGGTCCGATCCTGGTGAAACTGGCCGGCAAGCCCTTGCGCAAACTGCGCGCGGCGGTGCGTGATCTGCCTGTGGAACCAACGGCCGCCGAGTTGCACCGGATCCGAATTCTGACCAAACGGGCCAGGTATGCGGTCGAGGCGGTTTCGCCGGTTGGCGGAGAGGCGGCGGAGGTTCTCGCCTCTTCGCTCTCCGAGCTCCAGGATGTGCTCGGCGAGCATCAGGACGCGGTGGTGGCGGGCCGGTGGCTGCGGAAGAGTGACTCTTCCCTGGCGCTGGCGGCGGGGGAGCTGATCGGTTTTGAGATCTCCAGGGCGAACAGGGCAGCCGCCGGATGGCGTGACATCTGGGATTCAATCGACGGCGGCCAACAGGCACGCTGGTTGGAGCCGCACTGACCCGCGACGGATGACCGGCGCCCCCGAACCGACATGTTGTCGGTTTCCCCCCATGGCCTTGCGCGATCTATGATCCGCCCAGTCGATTGACCCAGCGCCAGTAGGAAGGGATGCCGATGCCGGTGGCGAGGACAACGTTGCGCAGTGTCGCCGTCCTTGTGTTCGCCCTGCTGCTCAGCGCCGGGCTTGCCTCGATTGCCGTCGCCCAGGACCAGACGACCGGATCGACGTCGGATGGGGCACAGGTTCGAGAGGTCAACGAGGCCGGCCGGGCCGTTTACGAATCTGTGTGCTCGGCCTGCCATCAGCCGGACGGAGAAGGTTCGGCCGTCTTTCCTCCGCTCTATCCGAATCCTCACGTCGATGACGCCGGATATGTCGAGGATGTGATCAGAAACGGCCGCAGCGGCGAGATCGTGGTCGGCGGGGTGACCTACAACGGCCGCATGCCGGCCCAGAACCTGACCGACGAGGAGATCACGGCGGTGATCGACTACGTCCAGTTCGATCTCGGCCGTCTACCTTTCACGCCGGGCGGAGTAGTCGAAGAGGACGCCTTCCCCTGGGGCCTCCTCATCCTGTTTGCTCTCGTGTCGGCGCTGGCGGTCGGGATTGCCTACATTGTCGTTACGCCCGGCGGCGAGGGGTTCACCTGGCCGCGCGCCTGGTGGTTGGCCGTTGTCGTCTTCTTGTACTTCGCGGTCGCCACCGTCTGGCTGCCCGATTACGTGATCAACGAGCCGTCGCTGTCCTCGATGCCCGATCTGGTGAAGGATCTGGCCGCCTCCGGTGCGTGGTTCGTTGCGCTGGCGGCCGGTATCTACTCGCTGCGGATCCTGCAGAAACGCAACCGGATTTGAGCCATCCCCCTCAGCCGAGGGAGGTACTCGATAGCCGGCCCCCGACTGCGGGTGCTGAGGATCCCGCCCCGGCACCGACCGTTTCCGACGCCGTGTTGCCATCGTCGCCGAACGTCCTCTAAGCTCGCTCGCAGCGCGGAGGGGTGAGGATTCGACTACCTGCGAGTCGGGTCGCTCTCGGGCCCGACCCGCGTTTCGGGCAGTGCACGACCGGTGGAGAGCTATCACCATGGAAGAGATCAAGTCCACTGAGGAGGAGTTCCACCCAAAGGGCACGGCTCTCGTTCTCGCCATCTTCGTCGTCGTTCTGATTCTGCTGTGGGGGATCGTGTACCTGATTCTTCTGTCGAGAGGGATGACCACGGTATGAGTGAAGAAACCCCCGAAGTCTCGGCGGAGACCTCACTTCACATTGATCCGTACGAGAGAAACTGGATGCGCCTGACCGTCGTGCTCCTGGTCGTGTTCGCCACGGCCGTCACGATCGCAGGATTCGCGCTGGGTTTTCAGGTTCCCAGCCCCGAAGAGAGGGTCGATCCGGAGACCGTTGCCATCGGCGACGGCCCGTTCGCCGATCCCGGCCTCCGGGAATACCCCGACGGTAGCTACGACCTCTACATCGTCAGTCAGATGTTCTCATTCAGTCCGAGCGCGGTGACGGTGCGAGCCGGATCTGAAGTGACCTTCTATGTGACCTCGACCGACGTCCAGCACGGTTTCAAGCTTCAGAACACCAACGTGAACATGCAGATAGTTCCCGGCCAGGTGTCCAAGCTGACGGTGACGTTCGACGAACCAGGAACATACGACTACATCTGCACCGAGTACTGCGGTAGCGCCCACGCGCAGATGTACGGAACGCTGACGGTCGAGAAGTGAGCATGGAGGGACTCAGATGCTGACCACACCGACCTACGAGCTCACCAAGTCGGAGAAGAGCTTCGTTTCTATCCACCTGTTGTTCGCCTTCGTTGCGCTTGCGATCGGAACGCTGTTCGGACCGCTTCAGGCATTCGAATTCAGCGGAGTCGACCTCTATCCGCTCCTGGAGCCGGTCATTCAGTCCTACTACCAGGGCCTCACGCTGCACGGCGTGCTGAACGCGCTCATATTCACGACGTTCTTCATAACCGGCTTCTTCACGCTCACCACCGTCTACGGGCTAAAGCGGCCCCTCAAGTACCCGCTTCTCAACCAGATCGGGTTCTGGACGATGGTCGCCGGTCTGGTGATGGCAGCCGTTCCGATTCTGCTCAACCAGGCGAGCGTCCTCTACACCTTCTACCCGCCTCTCAAAGCGAACGTCTTCTTCTACTTCGGGCTCACGCTGGTGGTGGTAGGCAGCTGGATCGAAGGCTACGGATTCATCTTCACGTGGCGTGAATGGCGCAAGGAGAATCCTGGCGTCCGCACGCCGCTGATGACCTTCGGTGGTCTCCTCACGATGGTGATGTGGCAACTCGCCACACTCGGTGTCGCGGTTGAGATCCTGACGATGCTGATCCCCTGGGCGCTCGGTTGGATCGACGGCGTCGATCCGCAACTGGCACGAACCTACTTCTGGTTCACAGGTCATCCCCTGGTCTACTTCTGGCTCCTACCCGCCTACGTGTCGTGGTACGCGATGCTCCCCAAACAGGCCGGCGGCAAACTCTTCAGCGACTCGCTGGCGCGGATCGCCTTCTGGCTGTTCTTGCTTCTCTCGGTCCCGCTCGGTTTCCACCATCAGTTTGTGGATCCGGGGGTACCGGCCGGGTGGAAGTACATCCACGCAGTTCTCACCTACTCGGTGTTCTTCCCGTCGATGATCACAGCCTTCACCGTTATCGCATCGCTCGAGCGGGCGGGCCGCGCCCGCGGCGGCAAAGGCTGGCTCGGCTGGATTCCCAAACTGCCGTGGAACGATCCGTCGGTCAGTGCCCAACTGCTGGCCGGAATCCTGTTCTTCTTCGGCGGGATCGGCGGCATCACCAACGCCTCGTACAACATCAATCTCGTCATCCACAACACCGCCTGGGTCTCCGGTCACTTCCATCTGACGGTTGCGTCGGCTGTGGCGTTGTCCTTCATGGGTATCTCCTACTGGCTGGTCCCCTATCTGCGCGGTAAGACGCTCTGGAGCCGCAAGTGGGCCGTCATCCAAACGTGGCTGTGGTTCGTCGGCATGCTGATCTTCTCCAACGCCATGCACGTCCTGGGGCTGCTCGGCGCTCCCCGACGAACACCGCTCGGTGAAGCACCGTACATCCCGGAGGAATGGAGCGGGCACCTGCTTCGCACCAGCATCGGAGGAGCGATCCTCATGGTGTCGGCATACATGTTCATCTACAACATCGCCAGGACCTGGTGGTCGAAGAAGCTGAACGCCGGCCCTGGTGAGATGGTCGAGATTCCCGCCGCCGAGTCGGTCCATCCCGCTCAGCAGACGCCGGCCAAGCTGGACTGGTGGACTCCGTGGCTGATCGCGACCGTGGCCCTGATCGTCGTTGCCTACGGACCTCAGTTGATCGACCAGATCGGCAACATCGATCTTTCGTCGCCCGGAGTGATGCCCTGAGGGAGTAGGAGGTTCTGGGTTTCTGCCCCGGCCGCCTGCATTGAGGAAACCCATGTGAAGCGACTTGTCGTGATGCTGCTCCTTTCGACACTCGTCGCGGCCTGCGGCGGGGAGTCGAGCGATGGACCGGAACTGCTGGGGCGAGAACTCTTTCATCAGATAGTGGTCGGCGGGAAGGCCGGCTGCGGCTCGTGCCACCCGGTCGAGGCAGGCAAGGACGGCGTCGGCCCCTCACTGGCAGGTGTGGGAACCGCCGCGGCCGGACGGGTCGGTGGCTTGACCGCCGTCGACTACCTCCGGCGGTCGATTACCGAACCGGACTCGTTCGTCGTCGAGGGGTTCAACGCAGGTGTCATGCCGGGAGGCTGGGACCTCAGCGATGAGCAGATCGAATCACTGGTGGAGTACCTGCTGGACCTCTAGCGGACCGACGAGAAGCAGTAGGCAACCGGCCGGCGGGTTCGGTCATCGCGCCTCCGATGAGGGCACCGTTACGTCCGGAACCCGCAACCAAGGACCCGGAACCTGCCGAGCCTGCTATCTGCCGGCTACCGGGTAGGCCGTTTCGCGCCACCGGCCGTCATAGCCGTCCACCATCTTCGAGCCGTAGAGCTCGCCTTCGACGGTGACGGTGAACGAAGCTGTGCCGGCGACGTCGAGTGCCGCCTGATCCGATGTCTGCCACTCGATCTCGAGCGTATTGCCTTTCAGGTTTCCGGTGCCCTCCTGGAACGCTTCGGTGACTATCCACTGGAGTTCGTAGTTGCGCGAGTTGGCTCCCCGTCTGATTTCGAGGTGCCCGGTGTATTCGCGACCGTGCGGGTCGATGCCGTTGAGAACGTAGGCGCCGGCGAGGTCGGCGATTGACCCGGGTCGGGCATCTGCTGCATGCATGAGCGGGTCGTCGTCGCCGCAAGCGGAGAGGAGGAGGGCAAGGGCGATCAGGAGCCGGGTGATCCGAAGCAGCATGGGTCCAAGGATCGCTCGCATCTCGACCGCATGCGAATTGTGAGCCGGCCGGCTGCGGGCTGCCGGTGTCGGATTCCGGGGGTGAACGGGTGCGACCCGCCGGCGATCCGAGAAGCGGAGAGCTGCTGCAAATGTCTGTTGCCGGTTGCCGGCGCCCCGGATTTCGTGCGGCGTGACCATGCCTACCATTGATGGTGCGGACGGTAGGAGACGCGATGGCGATCACGATCGATTCGCCCGGAACAAACCAGGGACCGCGCCTCTCCCGGAGAGGACGGAGATGGTTGACCGCCGTCTCCGTCTTCACTGCGCTGGCGATTGCATCCGTCTTCGCCTTCGTTACTTTCCAGCCCATTCAGGTGCTGCCCCGGGTTCGCCTGGCGCCGGGATTCAGCCTCATCGATTCGGAGAACCGGACCCTGACCAGTGAGGATCTGCGCGGCCGTTTCGTTCTCTACGCTTTCAGCTACTCATCCTGTGAGAGCTGCAGTTCGATCGATGAGACGATGCTCGAGATCCAGGAAGGCCTTGCCACGGCGGACCTCCGCGGTCTGCCGGTTCGGCTCGTGACGATATCGGTTGATCCCGACGACACCCCTGAGACCCTGGCGGCCTACGCGGCTGCGACGGGGGCCGATTCGTCCGTCTGGACGTTTGCGGCCGTGGAGGACGACCGTTTCCTCGCCGATGTCGTCGCCGGCGGCTTCAACACCTACTACGCCGTTGACGGTGACGGAGCCATCACTCTCGATCGGAACTTCGTGCTGGTCGACAACGCCGGCATCATCCGCAATGAGTACAGGTATCAGACCCAGACATCCGATGCGGAGCGGATTCTTCGCCACCTCGGCGTTCTCGCCGCGGAAGTCGAGAACAGCAAGGGTGCCGCCAGCCTCGCGTACGAAGCCGCTCATCTGTTCCTCTGCTACGCCCCATGACAGAGTCGCCGATCTCCGAGGAACCAACCCCTTCTCGCCCCAGGTTTCCGTGGCAGTACGCCCTCGTGGCCGTGCCGCTCGTGATCGCCGGTCTCGTCTTCTGGTGGGGATACAACCGTGCGCAGCCGCATCAGTTCAGCGGGGCGGTCATCCAGAGCCCGACGGCCGCGCCGGACTTCACTCTGTCCTCCGACACGGGCCCGGTCTCACTGAGCGACTATCGGGGAAAGCTCGTTGCGCTGTACTTCGGCTACACGTTTTGTCCGGATATCTGTCCTACCACCTTGCAGGATGTCGCCGACGCGATCGAGATCCTCGACGACGGCGATGCGACAGATGTGCAGTTGATCTTCGTGACGGTCGATCCGGCCCGGGACACCGCAGAACGCCTCGGTGAGTACGTGCGACACTTCGACGAGAGCTTCCTCGGGGTGACCGGCACCGAGGAGGAGATCGGGTCGGTCGCCACCCTCTACGGCATCTACTACCGGGCCGGTGAAGGATCCGAGGCAACGGGCTACCTGATGGAGCACACGGCCACGCTGCTGGTGATCGATAGAGAGGGAAACCTCAAGGAAGTCATTCCCTTCGGCGTCGACTCGGATGGGATCGCCGCCGATCTTGAATACATGCTGCGATAGGAACGGAGAGATCATGCGACGCATGTCGGCCTGTACCTCGGCCGCGCTCCTGCTGCTTCTCGCCGCAGGATGCGGCGACGGCTCCGACATCGAAGTATCGGGGGCCTGGGGCCGCCCTGTGCCGGCTGTTGCCGCGAACGGCGCGTTCTACATGGTGATCAGCAACAACGCGGATACGAGCGACCAGCTCGAGAGAGTCTCGTCTGCAGCCTGTGGTGCGGCCGAGCTCCATGAGTCGATGATGACTGATGGCGTGATGAGCATGAGTCCGGTGGGAGCCGGAGGGATCGAGATTCGCGCCGGTAGCGAGGTCGTTCTGGAGGCGGGCGGTTTGCACGTGATGTGCATAGACAAACAGGTCGATTTCGTGGTGGGGGAAACCTACGAGCTGACGCTCGAGTTCGCCGAGGCCGGCTCGGTGGTGGTCGATGTCGAGATCCGCGAGGGCTGACAACTGCGGCTCGCCGCCAACCCAGCCCCCGGTATCGGCTCGCCGGTACATCTCCTCCCGAGGGGGGCCGCCACCGGAAGAGACGCACATTGCACGTTGTGCCGGGTACGTTATGCAGCTATGACTCCTCAGGTCCTCTTCGTTTGCGTGCACAACGCCGGCCGCAGCCAGATGGCAGCCGCGTTCCTGCGGCACTACGCAGGTGATCGAGTTGCCGTCGGCTCGGCGGGGTCGATGCCGGCTTCCGAGATCAATCCGGCTGTGGTCGAGTCGATGGGCGAACTCGGCATCGAACTCGCCGATGCCTCTCCAAAGAGACTGAGCGACGAGTCGGTGCTGGCCTCCGATGTTGTGATCACGATGGGTTGCGGCGACGCGTGCCCCATCTATCCGGGTAAGCGCTACCTCGACTGGGATCTGGAAGATCCTGCCGGAAGGTCGGTCGACGAGATCCGCCCGATCCGCGACGAAATCGGGCGGCGGGTCGAGGCTCTCATCGAGGAGTTGCTCGAGTAGGCACCCCGCCCGGCTCGATCCCTCGGGAGCGAGCGTATCGCCGCGCGAAACCCCATTCTTTCCGGTACTCAGCGCCGATCAAACGTTCATCTCCCGTTCACCACGGCGCCCGATCGCGGTTACCCCACCTCTCTACCGTCCTGGTAGGAGCCGGGAGGCTCGGCGTGAGGCTTCACCGGCAGCTCCCGTTGATGAGTCGCACACGGAGTACAAGATGTTCACGAAGACAGGGAAACTGGTGACGGCGTTGGCGGCCGTTGCCATCATCACAACCGCCTGCGGGGGTGCGGCCGAGGACACGACGGCCGCGGAAACGACTACCCAGACGCCTGCTCCGGTCGAGTCCGGGGTTCTCCCGCTCGTCGACCCGCTCGAGGTCGAGGGTGCCATCGCCGCGGCGGGCTCGTCGACCGTGTTCCCGCTGGCTGAGGCGATGGCGGTACGGTTCCAAAACGAGGGATACTCGGGTCAGATCACGATCGACAGCATCGGGTCCGGTGCCGGGTTCGAACGATTCTGCGTCGAGGGCGAGTCGGATATTGCGAACGCGTCCCGTCCGATCAAGGAGGGGGAGATCGAGTCGTGCCGGGCGATCGGGCGGGACCCGATCGAGCTTCGTTTGGGAACCGATGCCCTGGCGGTGACTGTGTCGATGGGCAACAACTTCGCTGCCGACATCACGCTCGAGGAGTTGGCCGTGTTGTTCTCCACCGCGCAGACCTGGCAGGACGTTCGGTCCGACTGGCCGGCAAACCCGGTAGTCCGGTTCATTCCCGGCACCGACTCGGGTACGTTCGACTACTTCGTAGAGGAGATCTTCGACGGAGACGAGGCCCCGATCCTGGCTGCTGCGGAAACGCAGAAGTCCGAGGATGACAATGTGCTGGCCCAGGGCATCACGGCCGACGGTTGCGACCCCGGCGACGTGTCGACGACCTGTGCGGTCGGGTTCTTCGGATATGCCTACTTCGCCGAGAACTCTGACGTGCTGAACGTCCTGGCCGTGGAGGGAGTCGAGGCCACGGCAGAGGCCGTAGATGCCGGCGACTACCCGCTCGCCCGACCCCTCGTCATGTACACCACGGCGAGCATCATCGCGGAGAAGCCCCAGGTGGGAGACTTCCTCAACTTCGTGCTCACCTATGTGAATGAGGAGATAATCGAGGTCGGCTACTTCCCGGCTCCCGCGTCCGATCTCGATACCGCCACGCGCGCTCTCGCCGAAGCCCTCGGGGGCTAGGCCGACGCCGGAGCGGGTGAGGAGATTCTCTACGACATCCGGTCGAAGAAGGACTATGGACACCAGCGCCGCTGCAAAGCTTGAAACAATCGACCTGACCGGGAAACCACGCCCTTTGGAGGTACTCGTCCAGGGGTCGATGTTCCTGGCCGGCATGATCTCGATCCTGACGACGATCGGAATCGTCTTCGTACTGGGCCGAGAGGCGCTGCTGTTCTTTCAGACCGATGAGGTCACCCTCGGGGAGTTCTTCGGATCGACCACCTGGGAGCCGCAACTACTGGAGTTCGGGATCTGGCCGCTCGTCCGCTCGACGATGATGGTGAGCCTCATCGCCGTTCTGGTGGCGGTTCCCCTCGGTCTGGCGACCGCCATCTACTTGAGCGAGTACGCCTCGGAGCGGGCCAGGGGGATCCTCAAGCCGATTCTCGAGGTGCTCGCCGGAATCCCGACCGTCGTGTACGGCTACTTCGCCTTGACGTTCATGACCCCGATGCTGAGATCGATCTTCGGGGTGTCGGTCGTCGAGATATTCAACGTTGCGTCGGCAGGCATCGTGGTCGGGATCCTGATCATTCCCCTGGTCTCGTCGATGAGCGAGGATGCACTCCACGCCGTGCCGCTGTCGCTGCGCGAAGCGGCCTACGGACTCGGGGCAACCAAGCTGGAGGTCTCGTTGCGCATCGTCCTGCCGGCCGCATTGTCGGGGGTCACTGCCGCCTTCGTCGTGTCGGTATCGCGGGCAATCGGTGAGACGATGGTCGTCGCCATCGCCGCCGGGGCCTCGCCGCGCAACTGGAACCTCGGTCGGGACGGTGTGTTCTCCACCGTTCTCAACCCGTTCATCTCGGGCGAGACGATGACCGGTCACATCGTGCGGATCTCGGGCGGCGACCTCAGCTACAACTCCATCGACTACAACAGCGTGTTCGCCATCGGCCTGATGCTGTTCCTGATGACTCTTGGACTCAACCTGCTCAGCCGCCGGTTCGTTGCCAGGTTCAGAGAGGTCTACGAATGAGCAAGGGCACGTTCCCCGAAGGTGCGCAACTGGAGGCGCAGATCAGCGGGCGACGGCGAAAAGGCGTCTACCTGCGCCTGGCCTTCCTCGGTTCGCTCATGCTCGCCATTCTGGCTCTCCTGACACTCCTCGCCAACATCATCAACAGCGCTTTCGGCCTGGTGGCTTTCGAGAATGCCGTGGCACCGGCCGCGCTCGTCGAAGAGATCGGACTCGATCCTGCCCGTATCGCTCTGTCCGATCTCTCCAAGGACGACCTCCTCGCCGTGCTCGAAGGAGGTATAAACAACAACGTCGGCCGGCGCCTCGAGAGAGAGCGGCGCTTCTACTCCGACAGGCTCGTTTTCGAGACCCGGGCGAAATGGGATGAGGTCTGTGCGCGGGAGGTCGACCGGCCGGCCGGGTGCGACGGCAGGGTGCGCGGGCGGGAAGACGTGTACTCGCTGGTTGTCGAGCAGGTCGTTCAGCCGAAGGCCCTGGAGACCTGGTCGCTGGTCGACTCGGTTTTGCACCGCGCGGAGATCGAGGCTGCGGCCGCCGTCTCATATCCCGATGCCGAGATCGTCTTCCGATCCTGGTTGTCGATGGATTTCGTCACCAACCCGCAATCCCCAAGGGCCGAGGTGGCCGGAGTTCGGACCGCCGTCCTGGGCTCGCTCTGGATCGTCCTGGTCACGATCGTGTTCTCCTTTCCGGTGGGAGTCGCCGCAGCCGTCTACCTGGAGGAATACGCGCGTCGCACACGGCTGAATCGTCTCATCCAGACCAACATCAACAACCTGGCCGGCGTGCCGTCGATCATCTACGGCATGCTCGGCCTGGCCATCTTCGTCCGGGTTCTCGAGACCTTCACCAGCGGTGCGGTGTTCGGGGGAGTCGACGGTGGAGTGACGGCCAACGGCAGGACGGTTTTGTCGGCGGGACTCACCCTCGGGCTGCTGATCCTTCCAATCATCATCATCAACGCACAAGAGGCGATTCGGGCCGTCCCGCAATCTCTTCGCTCGGCCGGAATGGCGCTCGGCGCAACCCAGTGGCAGACGATAAGGGCCCACGTGCTCCCCAATGCCGTTCCCGGGATCCTGACGGGTGCGATTCTCGCCGTCGCCCGCGCCCTGGGAGAGACGGCACCTCTGGTCGTCGTCGGTGCTTCGACCTTCATCACAGCCGACCCGGGCGGCCCGTTCGGCAAGTTCACCGCTCTTCCGATTCAGATTTTTCAGTGGACGTCGAGACCCCAGGACGAGTTTCGCAACATCGCCGCGGCGGCGATCATCGTGCTCTTGATCATGCTCCTGGCATTGAACGCCACGGCAATCGTTCTTCGCAACCGGTACGCAAGGAGAGCCTGAATGTCCGACAAGCAAGCGTTCGTCAGGACGGCAGTGGCGTCCTCGCCGAACTCCGACGAGATGCCCCTCACTTCGGCGATGGAGACCCGTTCCCTGAACGTGTTCTACGGCGCCTTCCGTGCCGTCAAAGACGTTGACCTGACCGTCTACGACAATCAGATCACCGCCTTGATCGGGTCGTCCGGTTGTGGAAAGAGCACCCTGCTCAGGTCGTTCAACCGGATGAACGACCTGGTTGCAGGCGCCAGGGTGGACGGTGAGGTCCTCTATCACGACCGCAACATCTACGGCCCGGGGGTGGATCCGGTTGAGGTGCGCCGCAGAATCGGGATGGTCTTCCAGAAGCCGAACCCGTTTCCCAAGAGCATCTACGACAACGTGGCGTGGGGAGCGAAGGTCAACGGGTACAAGGGCAGCCTGGACGATCTCGTTGAGGAGGCACTGGGGCAGGCAGCCCTGTGGGACGAGGTGAAAGACAAACTCCATCAGAGCGGATACTCACTCTCGGGCGGGCAGCAGCAGCGGCTCTGTATCGCTCGGACCATCGCGGTGAAGCCCGAGATCATCTTGATGGACGAGCCGACCTCGGCACTCGACCCCGTCGCTACCCTGCGTATTGAGGAACTCATTCAGGACCTGAAAACGCGGTACACGATCGTCATAGTCACACACAACATGCAGCAGGCGGCCCGCGCCTCAGACTTCACGGCGTTCCTCAACATGGATGAGGATCGGGCCGGCAGGGTCGTAGAGTTCGGGAAGACCGGAGACATCTTCACGAGACCCGAACACGAGGAGACGGAGAACTACATCACGGGGCGGTTCGGATGATTCAAGCCAGGCGTCACTTCCACGAAGAGCTCGACCAGCTGGTCGGGCAGCTCACCTCGATGGCCCAGCTGGCCGGAGATGCCGTAGGCAAAGCCGTTCACGCCCTGCTGTCGGGTGACGTCGATCTGGCCGACCTCGTCGTGACAGAAGACCAGGCGGTCGACGATCTCTACTCGTCGATTCACCAGGCATGGCTGGAAACCATGGCGCTGCAAACGCCGGTGGCGGTCGACCTACGGTTGATGTCGGCGATACTCCACCTCGTCGTGACCCTGGAGAGGATGGGCGACCAGGCCACGAACATCGCCAAGATCGTCCGCTCCATCGAAGGTTTGCCTCAGGAACCGATGATCCTGGAGCACCTGCGCGAGATGGGCGACCTGGTACAGCCGATGGTCTCCACGGCGATGGAGGCCTTCGTTCGGAGGGATCTGGGTATGGCCATGCGTCTGCCCGAGATGGACGAGCCGGTCAACCGGCTCAATCGCAGCATGGCGAGAGAGATCGCCAACTGCGGACGTGACCACGATCTACTCGAGTGGGCGGTGCCGATGCTGATGGTTTCTCGAGCCCTCGAGCGAGTAGGTGATCAAGCCGTGGATATCGGCGAGCAGGTCGCCTTCCTGCTCACCGGCGAGTTCCAGGAGTTCACCCGTCCCGACACCGATGATGGCCGCTGACCCGGCTCCCGCCGTGCTCATCATCGAGGACGAGGAGGCTTTGGCCGAGTCCATCCGGTACAACCTCGAACGAGAGGGCTATGCAGTCGAGATAGTGGCCGACGGCGTTTCGGCCGTGCGGCGATTCCGGGCCGTTCATCATGATCTGGTCTTGCTCGACCTGATGCTGCCGGGGATGTCCGGACTGGACGTATGCAAAGCCCTCCGGGCGGATTCGGTGGTTCCGATCATCATGGTTTCGGCCAAGGACGCGGAAGCCGATGTGGTCGCAGGGCTCGAGATCGGGGCCGACGACTACGTGACCAAACCGTTCTCCATGCGCGAGTTGGTGGGCCGCGTACGGGCCCTCCTCCGCCGCGCATCCTTTCGAACGTCGCCCGACGCCGAAATCCTGGAGAGCGCCACCCTGCGCCTGGATCTCAGCCGGCACGAGCTGACCGTCCGCGGGGGGTCTGTGGAACTCCGTCCCAAGGAGTTCGAGCTCCTGGAAGCGCTCATGCGTCGAAGTGGAAGGCTGGCCACGCGGGAGGCACTGATCGAGGAGGTCTGGGGCCCCGGCTATTTCGGCGACACGAAGACCCTCGACGTACACATCAAGCGGGTTCGCCAGAAGATAGAGGAGGACCCGCACCATCCACGCCTGATCCTCACGGTGCGCGGGCTCGGGTACAAGTTCGTTGACGGATGACTCCATGAGGACCAAACCCGGCCTGGCCCGACGTCTGCTCGCCTGGTACACGGTGACCGTGATCGTCCTGCTGGTGGTCCTCGGGTTCATCATCAATGAGCAAACCAGCCGCCTCCTGCTCGACGAACTCACCGACTCACTCGTCGAGGAAGCCCAGACGGTCCGGTTCGCTCTTCAGGGTTCCCCCGACATTCAGGCAGATGCGGTCTCCCTGGGAGACGAGATCGGGAGTCGCATCACGGTGATCGCCGTCGACGGCACGGTCCTGGCAGACTCCGAGCGGGATCCGCTGACCATGGAAAACCATGCGGCTCGGCCGGAGGTGGTCGCGGCACTGGCGGGCGGCATCGGAGTGGACTCACGGCTCAGCGAGACGGTCGGCATTTCGTTCCGGTACGTGGCGATCCCGGAGGCCGGCGGCGTCGTCTACCGGATGTCGGTGCCGTTGACCGACGTTGAGGATTCTCTGGGCCGCCTGCGGTTTGCGATCGTGGGGAGCGGGCTGTTCGTGGTGTTGCTCGGGGTGGGTGCCGTCTGGCTGATTGCACAGCGAATCTCACTCCCGCTCGTGCAGATGACGAGAGCGATCGTGTCGATCGCCGACGGTGACCTCGACACGCGAATGCCCGACCCCAACCTGGCCGAGTCGGCCCAACTGGCGCGGGCGGTCGATCAGATGGCGGATGAACTAGGGCGCCGGATCGTGGAAGCTGATGAGGCGAGCAGTCTTCGGGATCGCGTGCTTTCAACCCTCGACGAATCCATCCTGCTCGTCGGCCGGAGCGGCGTGATCGCGTACACGAACCAGGCGGCTCGTGAGCTGTTCGGCGATCCCGGCGATGTCGGCGGCCTGACTCCCAGGACACTGCGAGATGCGGTCGAAGCGGCGCTGGCCGGCCGCGTCCGATATGACGTCGACTTCGCACGCGGGAGGCCGAAGACCGAGTTCTCGGCGAACGTCATCCCGATCGAGGGTGAGATGGTGGTGGCGGTCGTCCGCGACATCACGGAGTCCAAACGTGTGGAGGCCATGCGCAGGGATTTCGTTGCCGATGCCTCCCATGAGCTGAAGACGCCTGTGGCCGCAATCAGTGCCGGCACCGAGACGATTCTGCGCGCCATCGAGGATGGCGATCAGGAGGCCGTTGCTCGCTTTGCCGGACAGGTCGACCGGACGGCCGCCAGGCTCGCCAGACTGGTCTCCGATCTTCTCGATCTCTCCCGCCTGGAGTCGGAACCGCCCGAAGTAGAGCTCATATCGATCGATCGCCTGGTTGCCGACGAGGTGCGAATGGCGACGCCCGAGGCGAAGCAGCGATCGATCGAACTGGTACTGGATACCGATCCCGTCAACGTTGCCGCGAACCGGCGAGAGCTGGCGCTGGCGGTGAGAAACCTCCTCACCAACGCGCTGCGCTTCACCGAGAGCGACGGTTTGGTGCGGGTTGATGTCGGCCGCGAGGGCGGGTGGGCTGTGGTGGTCGTCGAAGACACGGGTCTGGGGATTCCAATCCGCGATCTGCCACGCATATTCGAACGTTTCTACCGTGTCGATTCGGCACGCGCCCGCGACACCGGAGGGACGGGACTCGGGTTGGCCATCATCAAACACGTGGTGGATCGCCACGGCGGCTCTGTGGACGTCGAGAGCGAGCTCGGCAAAGGTTCGAAGTTCACGATTCGGTTGCCGGTGACCGATCGGCCTCCGGTTTCCTCTTGACATGTCTCGTCCGGGTGTGCCGCCCGGCCGAGCCGGCGGACTACCAGCGGTCCGCTTTGTCCTCGTCGTAGTAGTCGAGGCGGTCGAGGGGCATCACCAGTGAGGTGAGCACGTTCATGGAGTGGGCGGTGATTCGCTTCAAGTAGCGATACAGCAAAGCGATTGGGACGGCGGTGCCGGCAGGTGCGTCGGAGTTGATCTGGGTGATGACCAGGTTGTCGTACTCGATGAGGTTCTCGTCTTCCGCCTGGAGGATCAGGTGGGCAGCCTCGGTGTCACGATCACCGAAGATTCGGGCCGTTTCTGCGATCAGGCGCGATACCTGATCGCGGTGTTTGACGAGCTTGTCGATGTCCGGGGTGGAGGAAAGGTCAACCCCTGCCGCCGCCAGGTCGAAGATGTTCTTGGCGTAGTCGCCGATTCGTTCGGCGTCCTTGACGATGCTCATCGAGGCAAGCACCATCGGAATGTCCGCCTGGGCCCCCCTCACGCTTGCGTGAACGACGAGCTCGCGGCGCACTTCCCGTTCCGCCTTGTTCACCTGACGGTCGGTCCTCTTGATGTCTTTCCTGACGAGATTGGGGTCCGTGCCCCCGAGGAGAGCGTTGATCGCCGCGTCGAAAGTATGACGGCAGTCGACCAGCATCTGCTGGATCGTGTGCTCGATCTGCTCGAGTTCCTTGTCGGCCCCACCTCGAAAGAATTCCATCACCATTGTTCGCTCCTCAGTTCAGTACCAGTATGCCCAATAGAGGCACGACGATGAAGGCTCCGATCACATAGACCAGCACTGCCGACTTTCGCACCTCCGCGACGCCTGCCAGTCTCTGGGCCAGGATCAGGGGGATCCTGCGCACTACCGGGATCGGGTAGAAGACCAGAATGCCGCCCACATTGAAGAGGGTGTGAGTAAGCGCAATAACCAGCGCTTCCGGCCGTTCGGCCGCCAGAGAGGCGAGCAGCGCCGTCACCGTCGTACCGACGTTGGCGCCGAGCGTCACCGGGAAACCGTTCTCGAGAGTCAGGACTCCGGCTGCGATCATCGGCACGAGAACCGAAGTGGTTATGGAAGATGACTGCACTGCCACGGTCATGAGCAAACCGATCAGGATGGCCGGGATGCCGCCTCCCCTGGAGAGGACGGCATTCATCGACCGCTCGATACGCCCGGCCATGACCAGCCGCATGTTCTTGGTGATGTAGGCGAGTGCCAGGAAGATGAGGGCCAGTCCCAGCACCAGCAGCGCGACGCCCATGGCGTTCTCGTTGTCCGTGAAGCGCTCCACGATCGATTCGAACCAGGCGACCGGCGCCTTGACCGCGGATTTGATCGGGCTGTCCGGGTTCTCGAACTGAATTGACGTATTGCCGCCCAGGATTCCTGCGAGCCACTCGGCGCTCCTCGAGAGGAACTTGGTGGCGATCTCGAGCGGGAGGAAGAGGGCAACCGCCAGGATATTGAAGAAATCGTGCATAGTGGCACCGGCGAATGCTCGCTTGAACTCCGAGCTGCGACGGAGGAATCCGAGCGAGGCAAGGGTGTTGGTGACCGTCGTCCCGATGTTGGCGCCCATGATCATCGGCACCGCCAGCGGTATCGCCAGTGTTCCCGCGCCTACCAAACCTACGATCGTCGCCGTCGATACCGAGGACGATTGGACGAGCACGGTGGCGAGTATTCCGACGAATAGCCCGGCCAGTGGATTCGAGACCCTGTCGAAGAGGCTATCCGTGAAGTCGGAGCCGAAGGACTTGATACCCGACTCGAGCGCTTTGACGCCGACGAGAAAGAGGTAGAGCAGGGCAAAGACGTAAATGAAACGCACCCAGTTGGGCACATTCCACGACACGCGAGTTTCAGCGCTGCTCACGGCTTGCTCCTCCGAAGGTACGGCCCCCGTCCACCATCCCGGAGACTAGCCGGGTGTTCGGTGCCGGAGGGTCGGCGAACGAAGCCCGCCGGAGAGGCAGGAGGGCTAGTCCTCCTGGGCGACTGCGCGAAGGAACTTCCGGGTTCGTTCGTGCTGAGGGTTGTCGATGATCTGCGCGGGCGGCCCTTGTTCGACGATGACCCCGCCGTCCATGAAGACGATGCGATCGGCGACCTGGCGGGCGAACTCCATCTCGTGGGTGACGGCCATCATGGTCATTCCTTCGTCGGCCAGGACGCGCATGGCGTCGAGCACCTCACCGACGAGTTCCGGGTCGAGAGCACTCGTGACTTCGTCGAACAGCATCATGTCGGGGTCCATCGACAACGCTCTGGCGATGGCCACCCGCTGCTTCTGACCGCCGGATAGCAGGCCGGGATACCTGCTGATCATGTTGAGAAGGCCGACCCGTTCGAGATTCTTCCTCGCGACTTCCTCGCTCTCCTCATCAGAACGTTTGAGGACCTTTCGTTGCGCAATCGTGAGGTTCTCGAGCACGGTCAGGTGGGGGAATAAGTTGAAGAGCTGAAACACCATGCCGATCTTGCGGCGAACCTTGTCGACGTCACAGTCGGGGTCGAGGATGTTGAAACCCTCGATCTTGATTTCGCCGGAATCCGGGGTCTCGAGCAGGTTCACGCAGCGGAGCAGTGTCGACTTGCCTGAACCGGACGGCCCGATCACCGCCACGACCTCTCCCTGGCCGACGGAGAAGTCGATTCCTCTCAGTACCTCCAGGTCTCCAAAGGATTTGTAGAGATTGCGGATTTCGATAGCCGGTACTGAACTCATACCCGGCCCTGCTTGGTCTCGAGACGGCGCGCCACCTGGGTCAGAGGGATCGTCAAAGCGAGGTAGACCAATCCGGCCACGATGAGAGGTGTCGCGTTGGCGTTGGAGATGACCTCTTCCCTGGCAAAACGCGTCAACTCCTTGGTCGAGGCCGTCACGCCGAGCACCGAAATCAGGGACGTGTCCTTGATGAGTATGACGAACTCGTTGGTCAGCGGTGGAATGATCGTGCGCAGCGCCTGGGGGAGGACGATCCATCGCATGGTTTGGCTCTTCGAGAGCCCGAGGGACCGTCCTGCTTCGTTCTGCCCGGGTGGAACCGATTCGATGCCTGCCCGGATCGTCTCCGCCATGTAGGCACCCGTCACGAGGGCGAGAGCGATGACACCACGCCAGAAGATCGGCATCTGGCGAAAGCCGGCGATACCGATCGGCAGCCCCAGTCCTATCAAGATGATCGTCAAGAGAAGGGGCAGACCCCGGAGAACTTCGATGTAGACCGTGGAGACGATCCGGAATGCACGGATCTTCGAGATCCGCATCAGAGCCATCGTCATGGCGATCACGAATCCACCGGCAAACCCGACGGCGGTGAAGATCAAGGTGTTGCGGGCGGCCAGCAGGATGATGTCGGGGAACAGGCCGGCTGCCACGTCCGGGTTCGCCAGTGTCTTTTGCAGGTTGGGCCAGTCGGCGATCAACGCAAGACCGGCAACCAGCGCGACGGAACTCACGTAGATCGCCCACCGGATCCGAGACTGCCTCTGCTTCTTGGCTAATCCACCGGAAAACATCAAGGAGCACCCTACACGGGTGCTCCTTGATGGTGTCGCTCAGAAGAGCGGTATTAGCTGCCGGTACCGAAGTATTCCCGGTAGATCTCGTCGTAGCCACCGTCCTCGCGCATCTCAGCGAGAATCGTGTTTATCTCGTCGATGAGTTCGGTGTTGTCGAGGGACGACGCGAACCCGTATTGCTCGCCGGTCGGGAACTTGGCCGTCACGACGAAGGCATCGTCCTGCGTGGACCGATATCCGTTCACAGGGAGGTCCTGAAGGATGGCATCGATGTCGCCGCTCGCCAGGGAGAGGAACATGCCGGCCGCTTCATCGAAGCTGACTATCTCCACACCGGCCGGGGAGTTCTCTTCTGCATAGATCTCTCCGGTGGTTCCAACCTGGACCCCGACCTTCTTTCCGACCAGAGCGTCCAGGTCGGTGAGCGATCCGGCGTCGGCCGACCGCACCAGCAACGACTGGTCTGCGTCGAAGTACGGATCGGCGAACAAGGCTTGTGCAGCACGTTCCTCGGTGATGGTCATTGCCGCAACAACCACATCACAGGTACCGGCATCCGGTTGCAGCCAGATACCTTCGAACGGCTGCACCGTGGGCTCCATCTCGAGTCCCATCCGGTTCGCCACCTCGGCAATCATGTCCATATCGAAGCCGGTCAGAGTGCCATCTTCTGCATAGATTTCAAACGGCTCGTAAGGAGCATCCGTGCAGACTGTCAAAGTCCCCTCGGCGAGCGTGCTCGCGCCTCCCCCACAGGCGACAAGCAGCATTGCCAAGACCACCGCGGTGATCAATAGGCGTTTCGTCATCGCTTCCTCCTAGTCATATTGCGTGGATGCCATCGCAGCCACTCTGCCAATCTACCGGCATCAGCCGCCGCGCACCGAACCGAGCGGCAAATCGGAGTAGCTATTGTGCCGATATGCAACTTCAGAGGTACGGCGCGCAATCGATGGTTCTTCCGCTGCAACACGTTTTGCTCAAGCGACCCGGCGGACCTTTCGGTGATGCGTTTGATAACCCTGCACACGGCTATCTGCATCCCGTCGACCTCCCCGAAGCGCAGCGAGAGCACGACGCCTTCGTTGCTTTGCTCGAATCACTCGGTGTCACCGTTCACCTGCTCGAGGCCGAAACCGGAAGCCCGGACCTCATCTACTCCTACGACCCGATGCTGGTTACCGACCGCGGCGTGATCTCGTTGCGATCCGGCAAGCCCAATCGTGTGGGTGAAGAGGAACCGATGGAAGCCTGGGCAAATGCCGCGGGGATTCCGACGCTCGGACGCATCGAAGCTCCGGGCACGGTCGACGGCGGTGACACGTTCTGGCTGACGCCCGACATCTTCTGTATCGGCCGTTCCTTGCGCACCAACCGGGCGGGCGCCCGGCAACTGGCCGGAATAGTCGGCGGCCGCGTCGAGATCTTCGACGTTCCCTACGGCAACGGCCCCGACGAGTGCCTCCATCTTCTGAGCGTGATATCCCCCGTAGCCGAGGATGCTGCCGCCGTGTACCTTCCATTGATGCCCGCCGGGCTCTGGGAACTCCTCGTCGAGCACGAGATCAAGATGATCCCCATCCCGGACGAGGAGTTCGAGAGCCAGGGGTGCAACTTGCTCGCCATTCGGCCGGGCGTCGTAGCAATGGTGGAGGGCAATCCAAAGACCCGGAATGCTCTCGAGGAAGCAGGCATCGAGGTGCATACCTTCTCCGGCAGGCAGATCTGCATCAACGGTAGCGGTGGACCTACCTGTCTGACCCGTCCAGTCCTGCGCGGCTGATGTCCGGCCTTTCCGCACGGGAGGAGGATCTTGTCGCGGCGATCGACAGGGACCGGCTCACCAGCGATTTGAAGGCACTGGTCCAGATCCGCTCTATCACAGGTTCAGAGGACGAGGTCCAGGACGCCTGTGCAGACTTGATGGTTGCGGCCGGCTTGGCGGTGCGACGAATCGAAACCGATCCGATCGCCATTCGGTCCGATCCCGCCTGGCCGGGACAGGAAATGTCGCGTTCGACCTTGCCGGTCGTGGAGGGCAGCCTCGGAGATCCGGCCGGCAAGCGCATCTTGCTCGTCGGACACGTCGACGTGGTGCCCCCCGGGGATCCCGCCAAGTGGACCAAACCCGTCTGGGATGGACTTGTCGAAGACGGCAATCTCTACGGTCGCGGGTCGGTCGACATGAAGGGTGGAGTGGTCTCCATCATTTCCGCGGTGAGGGCCCTCAATGAGACCGGCCTGGTGGGTAGGCTCGGCGGCTCGGTCGCGCTGGCGACGGTACCGTCCGAAGAGGACGGCGGACAGGGGATGCTGGCGGCGATTCGGGCCGGGATCACCGGCGACGCGGCTGTGATCACCGAGCCGACCCGGTTGGACATCGCGGTCGCCCATGCAGGCTCGATTACGTTCCGCCTTCGGATTCCGGGCCGCGCTGCGCATGCTTCGATGCGGCGGGAAGGGGTATCGGCGCTGCACAAGCTGGGACTGCTGCTCGAAGCGCTCGACCGGGACGAGGCCTCCCGGAACGCCGCCGTGGCCGACCGGCGCATGAGTTCTCTCGGGCTTCCCTATCCGACCATTGTCGGGAAAGTCCGGGGCGGCGACTGGGCGTCCACCGTGATGGATCACCTCGTTGTGGACGGGAGGTATGGAGTGAAGCTCGGACAAACAACGGGGGAAGCTGAGGAAGACCTGCGGGAATGCCTTCAGGTCGCCTGGGACCGGGACGAGTTTCTCCGTAATCATCCGCTTGACCTCGAGATAACCGGAGGCAAGTTCGCTTCGTCCTCGATACCGGACGGCCACAGCCTCCCCCAGAGTCTTCGATCCGTGGTCGCAGACGTTCTCGGGAAGGAATCCCGCCTCGTCGGGGTGCCTTACGGAGCGGATATGCGCCTGCTGATCCAGCATGCCGGAGTTCCAACTGTGATGTTCGGTCCGGGGGATGTCGCGGTTGCCCATTCGGCCGATGAGCACGTACCCCTCCAGGACGTCGCAGATTGTGCCGGGGCATTGGCGGTCTATCTGCTGAGGGAGCTCGCCTAGAACGCGATTCGGTTACCCGGCCCGACTCCCCAAACCCGGCGGGCGCGAGTCCGCAACTTCACCGGATGCTCAAGTTCCCCGGTCCGCTTCCGATACATCCCCGTTGGCACCAATGGAGGTATATGTGGGTACCGGCACGTTCCACCGCTGCGTCGCGGGCGCGGCGGCGCTGCTCGTTGCGTTGAGCATCACCGTCGTCCCGATTCCCGAGGCTTCGGGAACAGAGCTCTACCCGATGATCTTTCCGGTATTGGGGCCGAACCACTTCACCGACACCTTCGATGCAGCACGGTCCGGCGGTCGCATTCATCAAGCAACGGACATCATGGCCGACAAGATGATCCCCGTGGTAGCCGTCGCCGGCGGCGAAGTCGGGTGGCAGCACGGTGAGATAGGCGTCAACTGCTGTGCCATGGCCCTGCATCACGACGACGGATGGACGAGCTGGTATATCCATCTGAACAACGACACTCCCGGAACGGACGACGGCATGGGGTTCGGTTTCGCGGATGGCATCGTCCCGGGGGCGCGCGTCACGGCCGGCCAGCTCATCGGCTGGGTGGGAGACAGCGGCAATGCCGAGTGGACGGGATCGCATCTGCACTTCGAGCTCCAGCGCCCAGACGGCTCCAGATTCAATCCATACGAGAGCCTGCTCGCCGCCACCGTTATCGCGCAGCCGATCCTCGAAACCGATCAGGATGGTGACGGCGTCGATGATCCGCTCGACAACTGTCCTGCCGTCCCCAACCCCGATCAGTCGGATTCGGACGGGAACGGAGTGGGCGACAACTGTGACCCATGGGCGGACGTCCCGATCGACTACTGGGCCCGCACTTCCATCGACACCCTGTTCGGAGAGGGGATAACGGTCGGATGCACAACCGAGCCGCTTCGGTTCTGCCCCGAGGGTGCCCTGACGAGAGCCGAGATGGCCACCTTCCTCGTCCGCGCCGTCCGCGGCACCGTCGGCTCGCCCGGCGGATACTTCGCCGATGCACCGGCCGGGAGCTGGTACGTCCCCTTCGTCGAGGCCCTGTACGACCTCGGCATAACGAAGGGTTGCGGTACGGAACCGCTCACCTTCTGTCCGGATGAACAGGTCAGTCGCGCTCACATCACGACGTTCCTCGTGCGCGCGATGGGGGAGAGCCCCCTGGATACCTATCACGGATACTTCACCGATGTCCCCCAGGGCGCCTGGTACACGCCCTTCGTGGAGCGGCTATTCGAGCTCGGGATCGTCGGCGGTTCCGACGACGGGGCGTTCGGCCCCAACGAGATAATCACGAGGGCGGAGATGGCGGTGCTTGTGGATACCGCGTTGGTGTCGGGCCGCTAGCTGCGTCCGCCGGCCGTTGTGCCGGCAGAGCCGCCCCGTGACTTCGACGCGGGACGCCATAGGTATCGGTTCAACGAGATTGCCCGGCGGTCCAAAGGCCTACCGGGCCCGCCAACCGCCGACTTTCATCCTCCCGCCACGAACTCCAGGACCGTGGAGGCGATGGAATCCGCGTCGAGTCCGACCGATTTCAGGACATCCCCGGCAGATCCCGGTGGAAGGAAGGCGTCGGGCAGGCCGAGTACCCGGATCCGGCCGCCCAGACCGTGGGGGCTCACCGCCTCGAGTACTCCGGCGCCGAAACCGCCGCTCACCACGTTGTCTTCCAGGGTCACTACCAGTGGATAGGAGCGCACCCAGTCGAGCAGTCGCCCGTCCATCGGCTTGACCCAGCGGGCATTGACTACGCCGGCCGACACGCCCTTCTGTCCCAGCGTTGAAGCCGCCTTCTGCGCGTGCTCGACCATTCGGCCGGTTGCCAGCAACAGAACCTGGGAACCGGAATCAATCTCCTCCCATACACCGATCTCGATCGGATCGACCGGCAGTGAAGGAACGCTTCCGGCTCCGTTCTTGGGAAACCGGATGGCCAGCGGGCCGTCGTGTCGGACTCCGGTGGCGACCATCGCACACAGCTCGTGTGCATCCGACGGTGCGCCGATGGTCATTCCGGGAATCATCCGCAAGAAGGACAAGTCGAACGCTCCGTGGTGGGATGGGCCGTCCGGACCCGTCACACCGGCTCTGTCCAGTAGAAAGGTAACGGGAAGGTTGTGCAGGGCCACATCCATCATCAGCTCATCGAACGCCCGTTGCATGAAGGTCGAGTAGAGCGCCACAACGGGCCGTTTGCCGCTCATCGCCAGTCCTGCCGCGAGCGCGACTGCATGCTGCTCCGTGATGCCCGTGTCGATGACCCGATCGGGGAACTCGCTCGCCATCTCATTGAGACCTGTCGGAGAGATCATGGCCGCGCTGATGGCGATGATGTCTCGGTTCTGGCGGGCTTCGCTCAACACCGCCCCGGCGGCGATGTTCGTCATCTTCAGCTCTGAACTGGTCGGCTTGCCGGATTGGACGTCGAAGGTTCCCACTCCGTGCAACTTCTCGACCTCATCGTTGATGGCCGGTTCATACCCGCGGCCTTTCTCGGTGATCACGTGGACGATGGCTGGTTCGCCCATATCCTTGGCGTTCTCGAAAGCCTCTTCGAGCGCTTCGAAGTCATGACCGTCGAGGGTGCCCGAGTATTTCAGTCCCAGAACGTCGAAGAAGGTGGCCGGCTCCACGAGTTGCTTGAAACCCTCCTTGACCCGGAAAGCCAGTTCGTCTGCCGTGTCGCCCACGATCGGAAGGCTGCGGAGTATTCGCCCCATCAGCTTCTTGGCATGTTCGTAGCGCGGGTCGAAGCGCAGATGGGCGAGCGCGGCCAGCCCGCCCACCGTCGGGGCGTAGGAGCGCCCGTTGTCGTTGACGACGATGATCAAGTTCGGCGGTTTGGAGACGGCGATGTGGTTGAGGGCCTCGTAGGCGACCCCGCCGGTCAGAGCTCCGTCTCCGATCACGGCGACCGTGTAACGCCCGTTGCCTTCCGCCGCATTGGCGATGGCATTGCCGAGACCGTAGCTGAGCGTCACCGATGCATGGCTGTTCTCGATGAAATCGTGCTCGCTCTCCGCCCGGCTCGGATAACCCGCCATACCGCCGAAGCTCCGCAGAGTGTCGAATCCATCCTGGCGGCCCGTGACCATCTTGTGGACGTAGGCCTGGTGTCCCACGTCCCAGTAGATACGGTCGGCCGGGCTGTCGAACACTCGGTGAAGGGCGAGCGTCAACTCGACGACACCGAGATTCGGTGAGAGGTGGCCGCCCGTTCGTGAGATCTTCTCGATCAGAAACTCGCGTATTTCCAAAGCCAGTTGCTCGAGTTCGGTCAGCCCGAGGGTGCGCAGGTCGGCGGGTTCCTTGATCTGGTTGAGGAGTTCTGAGGTCACGCTTCACTACCTGTTGGGAGGCAAAGATTTCGTCGGCCGTTCCGCCCGGATCACGGCTGGGAATGAGGGCCACAGCCTAGCGTGGCTACGGGTCTCTGGTCACCTCGGACTTGGAATAGGTCCCACTTTCGGTTGAAGCGGCCGCCTGCGCGAGTCTATGGTGGTCGGCAATATCGGGGAGGACTACTCACCCGAGTTCCCTTTGTGGGAGGAGCGGAATGAATCTCAAGAAACTAATAGCGATACTGGCGGTGTTTGCTCTCGTCCTGGTGGCTTGCGATGCCGGCGGTGGTGGCGAGGATGAAACAACGCCGACTACTGCTGCGGACGACGGCGGCACGGATGACGGCGGCGGCACGGACGACGGCGGCGGAGACACAGGGGCGCAGACCGGTGCCAACCTCCTCGAGGAAGTCATCGCACGCGGCACGCTCAACTGTGGCGTGAACGAGACCTTGCCGGGCTTTGGCTCGAAGGACGAGGCAGGCGCTTTCGTCGGTTTCGACATCGATCTGTGCCGGGCAGTGGCCGCGGCGGTGCTGGGCGACTCCGAAGCCGTTGAATACACGGCTCTCACGGCCGCGCAGCGCTTCGAGGCATTGTCCTCGGGTTCAATCGACATGCTCAGCCGCAATACGACATGGACTCAGAGCCGTGACGGCGAACTGGGTGTCGATTTCGCACCGACGACTTACTACGACGGCCAGCAGGTGATGGCTCGCACGGCCGACGGATTCGACAGCGGTTCGGGTCTTGCCGATCTGGCCGGTGCCGTTGTTTGCACGAACGCCGGTACGACGACCGAGAAGAACATCACCGAAGCCATGCAGGCAGCCGGTGCAGACTTCACGCTCACCACCTTCGAGGACTTCAACATCGTGTTGGAGAACTTCAAGAGCGGCGCGTGCGACGCAGTCACGACCGACGGTTCCGGACTCGTCTCCAGGAAGTCGACCGATGAGCCATCTCCCGGCGACTGGGTGATCTTCCCGGCAGTGCCGATCTCCAAGGAGCCACTCGGCCCCGGCGTCGCCCAGGGTGACGCGAAGTGGGCCGATGCGGTCAACTGGACGATGTACGCATTGATCATCGCCGAAGAGCAGGGGATCACCTCTGCCAACGTGGACGACATGCTGGCCAACCCGCCGAATGGTGAGGTCCAGCGCCTTCTCGGTGGCGAGGAAGAGAAGCAGACGGCCATGGGCCTTCCTGCCGACGCTTTCTACAACGTCATCAAGCAGGTTGGAAACTACGGCGAGATCTTCGACAAGCACCTCACGGTGTTGGGGCTCGAGCGT
>DATIPS010000044.1 GCA_035471805.1 Acidimicrobiia bacterium
GATCGAGTCGGGACCGCACGATGCCGACGACGAGGGCTGCCGGGAAGGCAATCAGCGCCAGGCGTTCGATCATCAGCACTGCCTTGCCTCCGGATTCCCCGAAGCCGACGAGGGGTTCCAGGAACGCCAGCACCAGAGCCAAGGCGATCGGCCATAAGGCCCAGATGACCGGACTGAGGGCGCGCCGGGCCGCCTGACTCGAGGAGTTCCGTTTCCGGATGATCAACGCGACGAGAACCCCGACAAGGATCAGGTTGCCCACCTGTCCGACACCCCAGATCAGGTCGTTCAACTCTGCGTCGGGGCGTATGAGCATGAAGCTCGCCGGGCATTCCTGGCACCCCGGCCTCGGATCCTCGAAGAGGTGGCCGACCACCGCCAGCACGACGAAATAGGCGCTGAGGAAGGCGACGTAGCCACGCTCAGCTCGATCGAGGCGACCGTCGGCAAATGCCAGGACCAGCCAGGCGAGCAGAACAAGGTGGACATCGGTGAGCATCGATCCAAGCGTCCAGGGGACACTGCCTTCGAACCAGCGAATGTCCGGGAGGAATATGCCCAACCCGACCGCAATGGCCAACCCTCCTATTAGTTTGCTGCGATAGCGGGTCCACAGCGCCGCTCCGACGACGACGAACGACCAGCCCGCAGCGACGTCGGCCCTCACGACGGCGGTCGACGGGGCACCCGGGAGGGTCGAGGCTGACGCAGCCCATCCCGTGGCGAGTCCCAGGACCATGACCCCTGCCGCAGCCGGCCAAACCGGGACACGCTTAGTCGACATCACCTGCATGAGCCCATCTTCGTGTGTCGGCCGAACCGCCGCAATCGGGGCCAGCCCTTAGAGCCAACCGGTGCCGCCCCCGATGTACCCCAGACCTCACTGAGACATATTGAGGTCAAGCGAGTCACAGAGGAGTGACATGACAAACCCAAGTAAGACAATCGCCGTTCTTGGCCTGCTAGCTCTGGTGTTTCTGCCGGGCCTCCGGGCAGGCGCGGCAGAATGGCCATCCGGCCTGGAAGAAGCGGTACAGACGTTCGCGGCCGAAGAGATGGACGCCTCCGGAGTTCCGGGTCTGGTGTTCGTCATGGTCGACGCTGATGGGACCGTCATCGCCGCGGCGTTCGGCCTAGCGGATGTGACCAGCGGTCGTGAGATGACCATCGACACGCCCCTGCGGATGGGCTCGATTTCCAAGCCGATCACCGCTGCCCTGGGCCTCGAACTCGCCGCACACGGCCACCTCGATCTAGACGTACCCGTTGACATGTACCTCGACGTCGATCTGACCGACCGGTACGGGCCAGCCAGCACGTTGCGACAGTTGCTGCAGCACCGAGGCGGCTACCCCGACGCCTTCGTCGGAAGTCACCATCTCGAAGAGGAGGACGCGCACGGTCTGGACGAGTGGGTCCGGAACCTCGGCGACCGTTCCATCGCCCCCGACGTCGTTGCCAGCTATTCAAGTATCGGCTACACCCTGGCCGGAGCCGCAATGGCCGGGGCCATGGACACGGAGTTCCCCGAAGTCGCCCACTCGGGTCTCTTCGAGCCTCTGGGCATGACGACCGCAACCTTCCGGCAGCCAGCACCCGAAGACGTTGCCATCGGCTACTCATGGGACGGGAGCGGCTTTGCGCCGTACCCCATCGACACACCTGACCTGGTGCCCGGTGCGGGACTGATCGCCACCGGTAACGACATCGCACGGTTCCTGGGCGCTCTCCTGGCTGAGGAAAGCCCCCTCTCGCAATCGACACGCGAAGGGCTGCTCACGCCGGCCGGCCCGTATCCGGGCCTCCGTGCCTACACCACCGGACTGACCGAGTGGCGGTACGAGGACCGGTCGGCCCTGTATCACGAAGGCAACGGCATTGGCACCTCCAACCGCATGACCATCCTTCCCGAAGAGGGTGTCGCGTTCTACACGGCGGTGAACGGTGAATCCATGGTCGGTACGGGCGATCCTTCCCCCCAGACCGGGTTCATGCGGAACCTGCACGAGATGCTGGTCGAA
>DATIPS010000045.1 GCA_035471805.1 Acidimicrobiia bacterium
GCACCTATAGGTTCCGAATGTCGCGCGAAAACGCAGAGGACGCTTCTTCTGCAGCGCAATCAGGCATACTCAGAGGCGTGGATGCCACGATTCTCATCGTCGAGGACGACCAGTCGATCCGGGAGATCACCAAACTCGGACTCCGGGACGCCGGTTTCTCGGTGCACACGGCGGCCGACGGCGAAGAAGCTCTTCTCCGTTTCCGCCGTGATCAACCCGATCTCGTCGTCCTCGATGTGATGCTCCCGAAACGCGACGGACTCGAGGTGTGCCGGGCGATTCGGGCCGAGTCTTCGGTGCCGGTGGTCATGCTCACCGCCCGGAGCGATGCGATCGACGTTGTGGTCGGACTCGAGTCGGGCGCCGACGACTACGTGACCAAGCCGTTCGAGATGCCCGTCCTCGTCGCCCGGATAAGGGCCGCCCTCCGGAGGGCCCATTTGCTGGACCCGGCGGAGACGCTCACACTCGGACCACTGCGCATCGACGTACCCGGTCACCGGGTCACCGTGAACGACGTGGAACTCGGGCTGACACCGACAGAGTTCAGGCTGCTGCTCGAACTTGCCCGCCGGCCGGGACAGGTTTTCACTCGCGAGCTGCTGCTCGACCGGGTCTGGGGTTACTCCTATCTGGGCGACTCCCGCCTGGTGGACGTCGCGATTCAACGGCTCCGGGCCAAGATCGGGACCCACGGCTCGCCGGACCTGATCGAAACAGTGCGCGGGGTCGGCTACCGGGCGGGCCGGTGAGATGTTCGGCAGCTTTCGAGCTCGCCTGATCGTCACGGTGATAGTCCTCATCGGTGTGACGGCAGGTTTTGTCGCGGTTCTGTCCTACGCGCTGGTCCGGAGCTCGCTACGCGGGCAGCTGGTCGATGATGCGGTCGCACGGGCCGAGTTCAACGTCACGGTGCTTGCCTCTGCCGAACAACTACCCCCCGGATCCGGGCTGACCGAGTTCGAGGCGAGCGGGCTGGCCGACCGGTTCCTCCTGCGCGGTTCAGACGGCGTGTACATAAAGTTTGCCGACGGTGAGACCTACGCCTCCTCACTCGACCTGCTGGCCGCCAACGAGTCACTCTCACCGGAGCTTCGGCAGATCGTCGACGGAGGAGAGTTCGGCTACGAGTTCCTCAAGGAAAGCGAGACTCCAACCCTGGTGGTTGCCGCCCGCCGGCCACCATCCGGTCCGGACTTCTACTTCTTCTATCCGGCAGCCGACGTCGACGAGGCGCTCTCCCAGCTGGCCCGCGTGCTGACCATCGCCGGAGCAGCGATCCTCATCTTGGGAGCCATGGGAGCGGGGCTGATCGCCAGGCGCGTCCTCAGGCCCGTGGCGATCGCCGGCAGAGCGGCCGGGATCATGGCAGAGGGAGATCTCAGCGTCCGGCTGCCGGCGACGACCAGCGACGAACTCGGAGCACTGGCCCTCGCCTTCAACCAGATGGCAGCCGCCCTTGAGACTCAGATAGGCGCTCTCGTCGCCGCCCACGACCGCGAACGACGCTTCGTGGCCGATGTCTCCCACGAACTGCGGACTCCGCTCACCGCCCTGGTCAACGAGGCCGCGATGCTGGAGGGCCGGCTGGACGAACTGCCCGACACCGACCGCAGAATAGGGCGGATGCTCGTCGACGACGTCGAGAGGCTGCGCACCCTGGTGGAGGACCTACTCGAGGTCTCCCGTCTCGACTCCGCCCCCGACTCGCCGGAGTTGTCCGATGTCGACCTGCCGCGGTTCCTGGAGGCCGTCATCGCCGACCGCCATCCGGTCGCCCGCCTCAGCGTGTCCGGGCCGATCGGCCGCATCCGCACCGACCGCAGATCACTAGAACGCATCGTCGGGAATCTGCTCGACAACGCCAGAAACCACGCTCCCGAAGCTGAGGTAGTCGTCACCGCGCGAATGGCCGCCGGGAACCTGCAAATCGAAGTCGCAGACGACGGCCCGGGAATCGGAGTCGAACACCTCCACCTTCTGTTCGACCGGTTCTACAAGACCGACCCGTCACGACAAGGGGGAACAGGCCTCGGCCTGGCGATCGCCCGTCAACACGCCAGACGCCTCGGAGGAGACCTCACGGCACGGCCCGGCACACCGCGTGGGCTTGTGTTCGACCTCAGCCTGCCTGTGACCGAATCGTTACATTCCCGTGACGGAAACGAGAACCCGGCGTAGCAACCTGATGGTGACCACAAGGATCACTACAGGAGTCAACAATGCGACGCACCATCCTCGCCGTCAGCGTGCTGGCCATCCTCACGGCAGCATGCGGGGCCGGAGATATCGGAAACGCCGGCCCGGTCACCGTTCCCCCCGGTGACACCACCGCAACAACCCTTCCGGGTGACGGCACGTCCGTTCCGACCACCGTGCCGCCGACCACGGAACCACCGGCGGACCAGCTATTCGTTGAGTTGTTCTTCATCAAAGAAGGCCTCGAGGCCAGATCGGTGATCCGGGCAGTCGATACGCCGGATGTCGCCGCCAACGCGATCAGGGCTCTGATCGCGGGGCCGACCCCTGCAGAACAGGACACAGAACTCTCGACCGCGATTCCCGCCGACACCCTTCTCCTCGGCCTGACCATTAAGGACGGGCTGGCCACGATCGACCTCTCGCGTGAGTTCGAGGTAGGGGGCGGATCATTCAACATCCTGAGCCGCCTGGCACAGGTGGTCTACACCCTCACCCAGTTCGAAACCATCGACGAGGTGAGCTTCCGGCTCGACGGAGAGGCGATCACCGTCTTCTCCGGGGAGGGCGTGGTTCTGGAGCACCCTGTGAACCGGGACGACTACGCGACGATCCTGCCGATCGAGCCCGGTATCGACACGCCGGAGACCCAACCCTGGGGACAAGCCGATCTGCCTGACACGAGCGGCGCGGATCCTGCGGATCTGGCCCGCGTGGCGCTGGTCGCCGCAGACGATGTCTTGAACGTACGTCAGGACCCGACGGCCGCCTCGCCGATCGTCGGGATGCTGCTGCCCGGTGTGGTGGTTGAGCGGACCGGGCCCGAGGAGATCACCGGTTCCTCCGTCTGGGCACAGATCGAAACACCGCGGGGCAGCTTCTGGGTCAACGCTCGATTCCTGGCCGCCGTCGTCGACGGACCTGCCTTCGAAGCAGACGCCCGTGTGGCGGACCTATTGGACGAGTTCGCCTATCTGATCGCCAACGACGGCGACCTTCGTCTGGTGACCTCGCAGCGCGGCCTGTATGTCGCTCACCATGCCGCGCCCCTCAGGTTCGCTTCCGACCAGCTCCAAGCGATCCTGCTGGATCCGACGACCTACCAGTGGCCGTCTGTCGCCATCGGGTTGGACGACCCGGACTTCGACCTGATCCCCGGACGGACGTTCGCGGAGGCGGTTGCCGATAGCTTCCTGTCGGCTTACAAGGACGTCGACGCCGTGACAACGACGAACGAGCCGATAGTGGCGGGCAACGGCCGGCCGGCGGAATACGCCATTCCGTTCGAGTTCGAGTCTTTCAACTACATCGGCGTTCACGACTCGGGCGACAATCCCGACTACGACGGTCTCGACTGGATCACCTGGTACGTATCAATCGACTACGAGAACGGAGAGCCCGTGATCGTCGGATTGACCATCGATCAGTGGGCGCCCTAGGCCCTCAAACATCGATCCGCCGCACCCCAATCCCGTTTTCGCGCGACATTCCGACCCTATGGGTACCGAATGTCGCGCGAAAACGGGTTTCGAGGCGCTCAGCGGGCGGCGGCCCGGACGGGAACCGAACGTACGAACGGTATCGGCTCCGCGGTGGCCGATGCCTGCCCGAATCGGATCGGTACATCTGATCCGGTCGGGAACACCTGGAGATCTCCGGGACGAACGAGTGTCACGTTTCGCCGCCCCTCGACCCGGAACCGTCCGTTGCGGCCGACGAGCGCGGTGCCTTCATCCAGGCCGATGATGCTCGTACGGAGGACGTTTCTCACGACCCACGGCGCCCACCGCTCGGCTCGGAAGCGGTCGAAGTGCGGAGCAGCGGTGAAACCGTTGAGTACCCCCAACCCGGCGATACGTTTCAGCGGGTTGGGTGGGTAGAGGTTGAGGCGATGCTCGAAGAGGCACATTGCGCCGGCCGACGATCCGATGATCCCTGCACCGGCTTCCC
>DATIPS010000046.1 GCA_035471805.1 Acidimicrobiia bacterium
AACTGCGATGCACCTTGCCGCGGTGGAGGCCCTCAAGTCGGGGCTCCTTCCGGCGCTCGATCTGCTGGCCGGCTCACTCGAGGCGAAGGCGATCGAGTTCGCGGACGTCGTGAAGTCCGGACGCACGCACCTGATGGACGCGGTCCCGGTCACGCTCGGCCAGGAGTTCTCAGGCTGGGCGGCGCAGATGCGCAAGGCCGCCGAACGGGTAGAGAAGGTGCTTCCGGAACTGGCAGAACTCCCTCTCGGCGGTACGGCCGTCGGTACCGGCATCAACTGCCCGGACGGGTTCGCGGCCAAGGTCATCGCAGTGATGGCCGACAAGACCGGCTTCCCGTTCCGCGAGGCCGACAACCACTATGAAGCCCAGGCTGCCAAAGACGCAGTGGTCGCGACGTCCGGCGTTCTGAAGACGATCGCCCAGTCCCTGTTCAAGGTCGTCAACGACCTGCGCTGGCTCTCCTCCGGCCCGGTTACCGGCATCGCCGAGATCAAGCTCCCGGCTCTGCAGCCCGGTTCGTCGATCATGCCGGCCAAGGTCAATCCCGTCCTTCCCGAGGCGGCAATGATGGTGGCCGCCCAGGTCGTCGGCAACGACGCGGCGATCACCTGGGGTGGAGCGAACGGCAACTTCGAACTCAACGTCATGATGCCCGTCATGGCACGCAATCTGCTGGAGTCGATCGACCTGCTGGCGGCGGTCTGCAAGGTGCTGGCAGAGAAGTGCATCGACGGAATCGAAGCTGATGCCGAGCGCGCTCAGATGCTGCTCGAGAAGAACGTGATCGTGGTCACCGCATTGAATCCGCACATCGGCTACGACAACGGCTCGGCCGCCGCCAAGGAGGCGTTTGCGACCGGGCGGACCGTCCGTGAAGTCGTGTTGGAGAAGGGCCTGATGTCCGAGGAGGACCTCGATGCGGCGCTCGATCTCAAGAAGATGACCCAGGGCGGAGTCCACTGACCCATCCGGGTCGGTCAGGGGGTCGTGAGGCCCGGTGCTCGGGCACCGGGCCTCTTTGCGACCCGACAAGACCTGTAGGCGTAGGATCAACCCATGCCAGCTATCACACCGGTCAAGTGGAACCCGCCGCCTCGCACGCCGTTCGAAGGCGTTTTCGCAGTCAACGACAGGCTCGCCCAGGTCGAAATGTGGCGGACTCCCGGGGAGGGCCCGGAGGATGTCGCGTTCGACTCCGCCGGCAATCTCTACACAGGGATCGCAGATGGCCGGGTCCTGCGCTTCGCGCCGGGTGGGGGGGATCCCCAGGTGCTCTTCTCGACGGGAGGCAGACCGTTGGGGATCGAAGTCGACGCCGACGATCGACTCATCGTCTGCGACGCCTACAAAGGGCTGCTGCGCTGGTCCGGCGGTGACCCTGAGTTGCTGATCGACTCCTATGAAGGCGAAGACTTCGTGTTCACGAACAATGCGACGATCGCCTCCGACGGGACGGTCTACTTCACCGTCACGAGCAGGCGCTACGACTTAGCCAACTACAAACTCGACCTGATGGAGCATTCCGGCACCGGCCGTCTGTTTGCGCGCCGGCCGGACGGACGCACTGAGAAGTTGCTCGACGGACTTCAGTTCGCCAACGGGGTGGCGCTTTCATCCGATGAGTCGTTCCTCGTCTTTGCCGAGACCGGCCTCTACCGGATCAGCAGACTCTGGTTGAAGGGTGAGCGGACGGGCGACGTCGAGGTGCTCATCGACAATCTCCCTGGCTTTCCGGACAACCTCACCCACCATGAAGGCGTCTTCTGGGCCGCCATCGTCAGCCCCCGCGACAGACTCGTCGACCTCCTTGCCAGGAGTCCGATGATGGCCAGACTCGCGGCCCGTCTACCCGATTCCATGCAACCGGCGCCAAGCCGCCATGCAGCGGTATTCGGAATCGACGGCGCCGGTGAAGTGGTGCAGAACCTTCAGGATGCCGACGGCCGCTACGCCGTGATCACTTCTGCGCGGGTACACGGAGGTCATCTGTACCTGGGTAGCTTGCACGAATCCGCGGTGGCACGGCTGGCGCTCTGAACCAGCCTCTGTGACGTTCTCGCGCGACATTCGGCCCCTATAGGGCCCGAATGTCGCGCGAAATCGGCTCATTACCCAGGTTTTGCGGTCTAGTCAGATCGGCCTGGTTGTCGTATGGTCGGGCCAGGGAATGGCCGACTTGTTCGCCCAATCGCTCCCGGGAAGGGGGTGACATAAATGCGTACGGAGATTGCCAAGAGTTTCCCGGTGCCGCTCAAGGTTGGTTTCGACTACCTGGACGACTACAAGTTGTGGCCGGACTGGTACGTCGGCATGACCGAGATCATCGATCCGGCAATGGCTCAATGGATCTTTCCCGGCGACAGCGTGAAGTTCGCCTATCGCCTCCTGGGCAGACGCGTCGAAGGGACCTGTACTCTCGACGAGAAGATCGAAGGAGAGTTCGTCAAGTTCCACAGCGATGTTCCAGGTCTTCCAAGGGTCCATCACGAATTCCACTACGGCACTGCCGGTGACGAGGCATTCATCATGAAAGTGGTCCTGGAGACCAAGGAAGATGATTTGACCTCATTCTTTGGGAGAGTCATCGACAAGACGATGCTTCCACGGGTTCTCGATCGCGACTTGAGGGGCAGCCTCGACAATCTCGAGGAGATCTTCATGGCCGGTTTGCACGAGTAGGCGATACCTCTGTGAATCAGTGCGCCTCCGCTACGGCGGAGGCGCAGCCGCGTTCGAGGTCGCAGTCGATGCTCGCTTTCACAGAGGGACGACTGACGGTACGATCTGAGTTCCGCACCCAGAGCCGGGCCTTGGCCGGCGCCGTCCTACAAGGGCGCAACTGCGCTACCGGCTCTGAAGATGGAACGAAGGATTGACATGATCGCGAACGGGACCCAAGCAGGGCGAAAAGGGCTCTACGACCCCGCGCTCGATCATGACTCCTGCGGGATCGGCTTCGTCGCCGACATCAAGGGCCGCCCGAGCCACCAGATCATCGCCCAGGGCCAGACCGTCCTCACCAATCTGACTCATCGCGGGGCGGTCGGCGCAGACCCGCTCGCCGGCGACGGAGCCGGCATGCTGATCCAGATATCCGATCCGTTCTTCCGTTCCGAGGCGGAGACCCTGGGGATCGACCTTCCTGGTCCAGGACGCTACGCCGTCGGGAACGTGTTCCTGCCGAAGAACGAAGCGGACCGCGCCGTATGCGAGGGGGCGATCACAGAGTTCGTCCTCAAGGAGGGCCTGCGGCTCATCGGCTGGCGCGACGTTCCGGTCGATCCGTCTTGTCTGGGTGAGAGCGTCAAACCCCTCGAACCGTTCATCCGGCAAATCTTCATCGGCTGGGGTGATGAGACCGGCGGGGCCGATGCATTCGAGCGCAAGCTCTTCGTGGTGCGGAAGCAGGCGCATCACACGGTTCGAGCGCGGGCCCCTCATGTCATAGACGAAGGCCGTTATTACATCCCGTCGCTGTCGGCCCGAACGATCACATACAAGGGCATGATGCTCGCCGAGAATCTCTCGGTCTACTACCGGGATCTGGCCGATGAGCGGATGGTGTCCGCCCTTGCTTTGATCCACCAGCGGTTTTCCACCAACACCTTCCCGAGCTGGCAGCTCGCCCAGCCGTTTCGCTATCTATGCCACAACGGGGAGATCAACACCCTGCGCGGGAACGTGAACTGGATGCGGGCGAGAAGACACAACATGTCTTCTGAGATTCTCGGAGAAGATCTCGACAAGCTGTGGCCTCTGATCGGCGACGGTGCTTCGGACTCGGGTACTTTCGACAACGCTCTCGAACTCTTGATGGCCGGCGGATACTCGCTCGCTCACGCCATGATGCTGATGATCCCCGAAGCCTGGGCAGACAACCCGCTCATGGATCCCGAGCGCAAAGCCTTCTACGAGTACCACGCGGCCCTGATGGAACCGTGGGACGGCCCGGCCGCCGTCGCCTTCACGGACGGACGGCAGATCGGCGCGACCCTCGACCGCAACGGACTCAGGCCCGCCCGGTATTTCATCACCGACGACGACCTCGTCGTTATGGCCTCGGAGATGGGCGTTCTCGATATTCCCGAAGAGAAGATCGTGAAGAAGTGGCGTTTGCAGCCCGGCAAGATGCTGCTCATCGACCTCGAAGAGGGCCGGATCATCGACGACGCGGAACTGAAGTCCAGCCTGACCAGGGCGAAGCCTTATCAGCAGTGGCTCGACGAGACCCAGATCCGGCTCGGCGAGTTGCCTCCCGAAGTTGCCTCCATGAAGCCGGACACCAGGACTCTGCGGCAGGCGCAGCGGGCCTTCGGTTACACCAGGGAGGACATCGAGTTCATCCTCAAACCGATGGCCGTGTCCGGCCAGGAGCCGCTCGGTTCGATGGGCCGTGACACGCCCCCGGCGGTGCTGTCCGACCGACCAAAGCTCCTCTACGACTATTTCAAACAGAACTTCGCGCAAGTCACCAACCCTCCGATCGATCCGATTCGCGAGGAGACCGTGATGTCCCTCGTGTCCCTGATCGGACCGCGCCCCAACCTTCTCGATCTCGACACCGGCGGAAGTCACATACGATTGGAGGTGGAGCACCCGATCCTGACGAACGTCGACCTGGAGCGTATCCGCCGAATCGAGAACCATGTCGACGACGCCTTCCGGTCCCGGCGCTTGAGTATCTGCTTCCAGGCCGGGCTCGGCGCCGGCGGAATGCAGGACGCCCTCGATCGACTCTGTGCGGACGCTACCGCGGGAGTCCGGGAGGGATTCAACCTGCTGATCCTCTCCGATCGCTGTGTAGATGCAGACAGGGTGGCGCTGCCGGCTCTGCTCGCCACGTCGGCCGTTCACCATCATCTGATCCGGGAAGGGCTCCGCACGGAGGTCGGGCTCGTAGTGGAGACCGGCGAGGCTCGCCGGGTTCACGACTTCTGCCTCCTCGCCGGCTACGGAGCGGAAGCCATCAACCCGTACCTGGCGTTTGACAGCATCACGGCCGTCATCGATGAGCTGCCGGAGAGGATGACCGTGCGCGAGGCTCATCGCCGCTACATCAAGGCAGTGACGAAGGGCATGTTGAAAGTGATGTCGAAGATGGGGATCTCGACTTTCCAGTCCTACTGCGGCGCCCAGATCTTCGACGGCATCGGTCTGTCCTCGGATCTCATCGATCGCTATTTCACCGGGACGCCTTCGATGATCGAGGGGATCGGCCTGACGGAGATATCGATCGAGACGGTGCAGCGCCACCTTGTCGCTTTCGGCGAGAACAACGGCAGGGAACCGGAGCGCGATGTGGGCGGTGACCTCGCCTTCCGCGTTCATGGGGAAACCCACGTCTGGACACCCGAGACGATCTCAACCCTGCAGCACGCCGTACGCGAAGGGGACTTCGTCAAGTTCCAGGAGTACTCCGGGTTGGTCAACGATCAAACCAAGAAACTCAAGAACCTGCGGGGCTTGTTCGACTTCGACTTCGGAACCGATCCCGTTCCGCTGGACGAGGTTGAACCGGCCAAGGAGGTGGTGAAACGGTTCGCCACGGGGGCAATGTCCTTCGGTTCGATCTCGTGGGAGGCTCACACCAACCTGGCGATTGCCATGAACAGGCTGGGAGCCAAGTCGAATACCGGCGAAGGCGGTGAGGAGTCGAGCAGGTTCACACCGGATGAGAACGGTGATTCCGCACGATCCGCCGTCAAGCAGGTGGCTTCAGGCCGGTTCGGGGTCACCACCGAATATCTCGTCAACGGAGACGACATTCAGATCAAGATGGCGCAGGGGGCCAAGCCGGGTGAAGGCGGCCAGCTTCCCGGGCACAAAGTCAACGAATGGATAGCCCGGGTCCGCTACTCGACGCCGGGAGTCGGCCTCATTTCGCCTCCTCCGCATCACGACATCTACTCGATCGAGGACCTCAAACAGCTCATTTACGACCTCAAGAACGTCAACCCGCGGGCGCGCATCAGCGTGAAGCTCGTTTCCGAGGTCGGCGTCGGGACCATCGCGGCCGGAGTCGCCAAGGCACACGCAGATCACGTGCTCATCTCGGGCAACGAGGGCGGCACCGGTGCCAGTCCGCTGACGTCCATCATGGATGCGGGTTCCCATTGGGAGATCGGTCTTGCCGACGCCCATCAGACGCTGGTCGCCAACCGGTTGCGGGGCCGGATCGCCGTCCAGGCCGACGGCGGGATGCGCACCGGCCGCGACGTCGTCATGGCCGCCCTCCTCGGCGCAGATGAGGTCGGCTTCGGCACCGCCGCCCTCATTTCCGAGGGTTGCATCATGATGAGGAAGTGCCATCTCAATACCTGTCCGGTCGGTGTGGCAACACAGGATCCGGAACTTCGTGCCCTGTTCCCGGGCAAACCCGAACATGTGGTGAACTTCTTCATGTTCATCGCCGAAGAGACCAGACGTCTGATGGCCGAACTCGGTTTCCGGTCTTTCCAGGAAATGATCGGGCGAAGCGATCGCCTCGTGATGCGTGAAGCGATCGATCACTGGAAGGCTCGCGGCCTCGACTTTTCGAAGGTGTTTGCACGCCCCGATGCCGGCCCGGGCGTTGCGATCAGCAACACCGAGAGCCAGGACCACCGGCTGCATGAAGCGCTCGACAATCGGTTGATCGAACTAGCCGCCCCCGCACTCGAGGCGGGCCGGACGGTTGGAATCGAGCTTCCGGTCTCCAACTCCAACAGGACGGTCGGCGCCATGCTGTCCGGCGAGGTCGCCCGGCGATACGGCCATGCAGGGCTCGCAGACGACACGATTCACGTCCGACTGCGCGGCACGGCCGGGCAGAGCTTCGGCGCCTGGCTGGCCAAGGGGGTGACGCTCGAACTCGAAGGAGACGCCAACGACTATGTCGGCAAGGGTCTGTCCGGTGGTCGGATCATCATTCAGGCACCGCCGTACGGCCCGATCGTTCCGCGCGAGAACGTCATCATCGGGAACACCGTCCTGTACGGGGCCATAGACGGCGATTGCTATTTCAACGGTGGCGCCGGCGAGAGGTTCGCGGTCCGCAACTCGGGTGCGGTGGCCGTCGTGGAAGGCGTCGGCGATCACGGTTGCGAGTACATGACCGGCGGGTGTGTGGTGGTGCTGGGCAAGTCGGGCCGGAATTTTGCAGCAGGCATGAGCGGTGGAATCGCATATGTGATCGACGACATCGGTGACTTCGAGCAACGCTGCAACCTCTCGATGGTCGAGCTCGAGGAGATCGACCCCGACCCGCAGCCGCCTCCGGGGGTCTCGGACAACCCGACGACCGCCGAGCTGCTTGCCGATCCGACCCGGTTCGACGTCTGGCGGCTGAAGGTTCTCATCGAGAGGCATGCGAGACTGGCGGACAGCTCGCGCGCCCGCGAGATACTGGCGGACTTCGGCGACTACCTGCCGCGCATCATCAAGATCATGCCGATCGAGTACAAGAGGGTCCTGTCCGAGCGCTCCGTTCCGGCCTCCGGAGGGGTCTGATGGCCTCACCCGACGGCTTCCTTCGGTTCGAACGCCGGGATCGGACCTACCTGCCGGTGGCCGAGCGGGTTGGGAACTTCCGGGAGTTCACGCGACCTCTCGACGATGAGGAGTTACAACGCCAGAGCACGCGCTGCATGGACTGCGGCGTTCCCTATTGCCACTCAGGATGCCCCATCCACAACGTGATTCCGGACTTCAACGAGCTCGTTTCGGAGAGCGAGTGGCGGCGCGCACTCGACGTGCTGCACGCTACGAACAACTTTCCCGAGTTCACCGGAAGGGTCTGCCCCGCTCCGTGTGAAGAGGCCTGCACGCTCAACCTGACCGGTGCGCCGGTCACGATAAAGACGATCGAGCACGCGATCATCGAACGTGGTTGGGCCAACCGCTGGATCGAGCCGCAGATCCCCCTTCGACGATCGGGCAAGCGAGTGGCGGTCGTGGGATCCGGCCCGGCCGGAATGGCGTGCGCCCAGCAGCTGGCGCGAGCGGGCCATGAGGTAGTCGTCTTCGAGAAGAACTCGAAGATCGGTGGTTTGCTGCGCTACGGCATACCCGATTTCAAGCTGTCGAAGACCGTGATCGACAGGCGAATGTCGCAGATGCAGACCGAAGGCGTTGAGTTCCGGGTCAACAGCCATGTGGGTGTCACGGTGTCGATCGAGCGCCTCGTGTACGGCCACGACGCAGTCGTGCTGGCGGGCGGCGCCGAACAGCCGCGGGACCTCCCGGTTCCCGGCAGGGATCTCGACGGCGTTCACTTCGCCATGCCGTTCCTCACTCAACAGAACCGCCGGATCGGGGATGAGTCGGTCGAAGATCATCCGATTACTGCCGCCGGTAAACACGTCATCGTTATCGGCGGCGGAGATACGGGTGCCGATTGCGTGGGCACATCGATACGGCAAGGAGCTGCCTCGGTCACTCAGCTCGAGTTGTTGGAGGAACCTCCGGTGGAGCCGGACAAGCTCGTTACCTGGCCGAACTGGCCCAACCGTCTGCGAACGAGCTCATCGCACGAAGAGGGATGCGAGCGTCTCTGGTCCGTTTCGACCACTTCGTTCTCCGGAGAGGATGGAAGGGTGGAGTTGCTGCGCGGTGTCCGGGTCGATTGGCAGACCGGTCGGATGAAAGAGGTCCCCGGTTCAGAGTTCGAGTTGCCCGCCGACCTGGTCCTGCTGGCGATGGGGTTCGTCCGGCCCCTGCAGGACGGCTTGCTCCGCCGCATGGGAGTCGATTTCGACGAGCGCGGCAACGTCAGGGCCGATACCGACGATTATCAGACGAACATCGAAAGCGTCTTCGCGGCCGGAGACATGCGACGGGGCCAGTCGCTGGTCGTCTGGGCGATTCGTGAAGGCCGGCAGTGTGCCCGGGCGGTTGACGAGTTTCTGATGGGGCGGTCGAGCCTGCCGCGCTGAACAGGTTGTGGTTCCTAGAACCTAGAACCTGGAACCTGGAACCTAGAGCTGATTCAATGCCTCGTCGAGCGTCGTCCAGGCCAGGTTGGCGCACTTGATCCGGACCGGAAACTTGCGCACACCCTGCAGGGCTTCCAGGTCGCCGAGCACCGATCCGGGTCGTTCGGGATCGAGGCCGGCGTCCCCTTCGTTGTCGATGTCCATCATCGCCTTGAAGCGGGCGGTGATATCTGCAATCTCTTGCCGCGTCTTGCCCTTGATCGCCTCCGACATCATCGATGCCGAGGACTGGCTGATCGAGCAGCCCCGTCCGACGATCGACACCGCCGTGACCGTGTCGCCTTCGACCCGGATGTCCAGTGATATCTCATCACCGCACAGCGGATTGTGACCGTCCGCATGCGCTCCCGGTTCGTCGAGGGGCTGACGGTTCCTGGGATTGCGGTAGTGGTCGAGAATGACTTCCCTGTAGAGCTCATCGAGGGCCATCGGCGAACCTTACCCCTCATCCAATCCGAACAGGGACCGGGCCTCGTGCAGACCGGCGACCAGGGCATCGACATCTTCACGACTGTTGTAGACGTGAAACGACGCCCTGGCGGTTGCCGCGACGCCCAGATCGGCCATGAGCGGCTTTGCGCAATGGTGGCCGGCCCGAACGGATATCCCTCGACTGTCGAGAATGGTGGCGATGTCGTGAGGGTGCACGTCTCCCAGAGTGAAGCTGATCACCCCGCCCCGTACCTTGACGTCGGTCGGCCCGTATTGGATCAGGTCGGGGACTTCGCTCAGGCGATCGAGAGCGTACGCCGTCAGTTCGAGGTCGTGTGATCGGACGGCTTCCATGCCGATCTCTTCGAGATAATGCACGGCGGCCGCCAGGCCGACGGCTTCTGCGATCGGGGGAGTGCCGGCTTCGAACTTCTGCGGCACCGGCGCCCAGGTCGATTCGTAGAGACCGACGGTGGCGATCATCTCGCCGCCCCCCTCCCACGGTTCCATCTCCTCCAGGAGATCGGGTTTTCCCCACAGCACGCCGATCCCGGTGGGCCCGAGCATCTTGTGGGCTGAGAACGCCAGGAAGTCGGCCCCGAGAGTTTGCACGTCGACGGGCAGGTGGGGCACCAGTTGAGCTCCATCGACGATCAGGATCGCTTCCGACTGGGCGCGCACGATCTCGGATATCTGCTGCATCGGGGGGATGGTTCCGAGCACGTTGGACATGCCGGTCAGGGAGACGACCTTCACCCTCTGGTCGATCGTGGCGCGCAGGGCATCGAGGTCGAGTTCATACTCCGCGGTCAAAGGGATGTATACGAGTTCGGCTCCGGTGCGTTTGGCGATCAGCTGCCACGGGACCACGTTGGCATGGTGCTCCATCAGGGACAGAACGATGCGGTCTCCGGGCTCGAGATGATCGATGCCCCAGCTGCTCGCCAGTCCGTTGAGCGCCGTGGTGGTGCCCTTGGTGAAGATGATTTCATCGGGAGAGCCGGCGTTCAAGAACCTCGCCACCCGCCGGCGGGCGTCCTCGTAGGCCTCGGTGGACTCTTGCGACAACTTGTAGGCACCGCGATGGACGTTGGCATATTGGGCTCGATAGAAACGGTCCATCGACTCGAGAACCGGCACCGGTTTCTGCGCGCTTGCGGCAGAGTCGAGGAAGACAACCGGGTGGCCGTAGTCCTCCCGCCTGAGAATCGGAAAATCCCGTCGCAGATGCGAAAGGTTGGTCATGTCAGGCCGAAGCTTCCTCACGGAATCCGTCGTAACCCTCTGCTTCGAGGCGTTGGGCGAGCTCTGAACCGCCCGAAGTCAAGACTCGCCCTTCCATGAAGACATGCACATGATCGGGTGTGATGTAATCGAGGAGCCGCTGGTAGTGGGTGATGATGAGGAATCCACGCTCGGGGCCGGTCAGCTTGTTGACACCTTCGGCGACGATCTTGAGAGCGTCGATATCGAGGCCGGAGTCGGTCTCGTCCATGATGGCCAGCGCCGGTTCGAGTACTGCCATCTGGAGAACTTCGTTGCGCTTGCGCTCACCGCCGGAGAACCCTTCGTTGAGGTAGCGGTCGGCGAAACCGGGTTCGATGCCGAGTTCGCGCATGACATCCATGACGCGCAGCCGGAGTTCGAGCACCGTGTAGTCGATTCCCGTGCGATTGGACAGGGCTGCGCGGAGGAACTGGACGATCGGAACGCCCGGGATCTCTTCCGGGTACTGGAACGCGAGGAACATGCCCATGTTCGAGCGGTCGTTGGTCGCGGCCTCGGTGACGTCTTCACCCAGAAAGAGGATTCTTCCTTCCGTCACCGTGTACGCGGGGTCGCCCATGAGCACGTTGGCAAGGGTTGATTTCCCCGAACCGTTGGGGCCCATCAGGGCGTGGATCTCGCCCCTGTTGACCGTTAGGTCCACGCCGCGCAGGATTTCAGTGTCGCCGGCGGAGGCGTGGAGGTTCTCTATCTTCAGAAGCGGGTGGTCGGACATATCTCCAGCTTAATTAACAATACGCAGATAGTGAAAACACGTGGGGTGTGGTGCGCCGGGTCGACTAGACGTCATCACGAAGTTCTGCTCGGAAGTCGACGGTGGTGGTGAGTTGCATGAGGCCGTCTACCGGTTCGCCGGATTCCTCATCGGGAAAGGACAATCTGACCTCGGCCGGAGATTCCGAAACGGTCCGGTAGCTGAGCAGCCGTCCTGCCCCCACATCGAACTCGGTTGTCGAGTTGCCGGTCATCGGCGATCCGATGATCCGCAGGTCGAAACCCGATCCGTCGAACTGCGACGAGATGTCACCGGTTTCGGCTCCCTCCACGAGATCGTCGGCACCGCCGAACAAGAGGGCGAGCAAGGTTCCCAGCGACACTTCGAACCCGCTGCTGTTGAGTTCCGATTCGATTGTCGCCACTCTGGCCGTGCCGGCAGCGGTAACGCCGACCAGGCGATTCGATGAGGTTGTTGTCACCGGGCTTCCGAGGACCTCCCGGATTGCCTCCGTCTGCCAGGTTGCGCCCGTGGTGAGAGGCCCGGCCGGAAACACCGGGCCGAGGTGATCGCCCATCGGGTCCAATCCGGAGACGCTGGCAGCCGAAGTCGGATTGGCCAGCAACCCGAATAGATCCGTTGGGACCGCCTCGCGCGGTGTGGCGTTGCCGGCGCGATCGACGATGAGGATGAGATTGGGTGGAGCCGTATTGGGCGAGAAGTCCGCAGGCAGGTCTTCGATGTCGTCGATGGCCACCGAGTCGATCAAACCGGTCACCGAGGTGTCGGTGATGATCCCGCTGACCGCGATCTCGAAGCTCTCCGGATCATCCGCCGGGTTGATGACGTAGGTGATTTCTCCGGTCGTCTCGACTGTGACGTCGATCTCTCCGGGTACCTCGGTTGCACCGAGGATTCCGGGCGTCGCGTCCAGATCGATGTGGGCCACCAGCTCCTGGGTCATTGTGAAGTCGAAGGTCAAGGTCTCGCCGACTGCGTATCCGTAGGCGAACGTGGCTTCTTCGGTTTCGGCGACGGTCGTCCCGCCGCACGCCGCGGCGCCGACGGCAAAGGCGAGGACGGCGACAAGACTACGAATGATCGAACTCCCGGGAGGTAGCGTCTCATTGTATGGGACGTATCGGGCTACTCGAATGACGCTGCCGAGGTCAACACAGCGGATCGTCGATTACGCCGGGGAGCGCGGTGTCGACGTCGATGTCGCCGAGTTCGCCGAAGGGACGAAGACGGCCGCCGATGCCGCAGCAGCGGTCGGGTGCAGCGTGGCCGCCATCGTCAAATCTCTCGTGTTCATGGTCGACGAAGAGCCGGTTCTGGCTCTAATCCCGGGCGATCTTCGACTGGACGAGAAGAAGCTCGCCGGGGAGGCCGGGGGTGCGAGAGCCAGGCGGGCGTCGCTGGAGGAGGTGCGCGGCGCGACCGGCTACGCGGCCGGGGGTACCCCGCCGTTTGCCCATGAACGTCCGATCAGGGTGCTCGCCGACCGGAAGCTCTCCCGCAACGATCCGCTGTGGGTCGCCGGCGGAACCCCATCGAGCCTGTTCCAGATTGCACTCGACGACCTGATCCGACTCAGCGCGGCAACCTGGGCAGACGTCAGTCGCTAGGGCGGTCCCCACCGGGAAGGGCCGGTGAGTGTGACGTCGAGCCTTGCGATTCTCCCACCGCCCGTGGCGGGGGGAGCGGGCGCCGGCCGGCAGGCCGGATCCGGCCGTCGAGCGTATTCCGGATCGCCGCGCCGAACGGGTCCGACATGTGCGGTATCGCGCCTTGGAAGCCTCGCTAACTCGTATCGAGTCCCCTCTGCCTGCGCCTCTCGGCGAAGCCATCTCCCCCGCCGTAGGCGGGGCAGAAAACGCGAGAGCCCTAACCCCGCAGTGCCTCGAGTGTTTCGTCGAGGCTGCTCAGGTCGGAGAGATCGAGGTGCTGGAAGTACATCTTGGTGACGCCGATCGCCTCCAGTTCGGCCAGGGTCGCCCGGGCGCGCTCGGGCCCACCCACAGGTATCCCGGCCTTCTTCCAGCGCTCTTCCATTTCCTCGGGGCTCTGGCCGCGTTGGGCGGCTGCCGCGGCGAGCCTGACCCGATAGGAGCCTTCGTCGAGGCCCACCAGCACGGGGCCCATCACGCTCATCGTGATGGCCTCCGGATCACGTCCGGCGGCGACCGCCGCCTCCCGCACTCTTCGAATCTTCGGGGCGATGTCGGCGGCGGGACTGATGAAGTGGTTGTACTCGTCGGCGTGCTCTCCGGCGAGACGCGGGGTCAGCGACTTCCCGGATCCTCCGATGATGATCGGGAGATTGGACGGCTTGGGTCGAATGTCGCCCTCGAGCTCGTAGTAGCTGCCTTTGTAAGCAGCAGGCTCATCACCGAAAGCTGCGGCCAGATAGTGAAGGGATTCCTCGAAGCGGGCGAATCTCTCCGGCCAACCGGGGAAGGGGAGTCCGAAGACCTCGTGTTCGAGATCCATCCAGCCCGTGCCGACGCCGAGGTCGAATCTGCCGCCGGACATCTGGTCGAGCGTGACCGCAGATTTGGCGATAACAGCCGGATGCCGGAAGGTGATCGGGGATACGAGTATTGCGAGTCGAATGTTCCGGGTGTCCCGGGCGAGCCCGCCCAGCGTTGCGAAGGCGTCGGTTGCATCGGGCTTCGGGTCGCGACTCGAGTAGTAGTGGTCGGACCGTGCAAACCCCGCCAATCCGTTGCTCTCGGCCCAGCGCGCCGCGGCCAGGAGTTCCTCGTAGGTACCGCCGATCTGGGGCTCGGTCATCAGCGCGAAGTCCAACTGTTCCTCCTGAGATATCCGTGTCGTCGATAGGGTACAGGCAGCATGGAGAGTGTGACCCGCCGAAGATTTCTATGGATGCTGGCCGGTGCGGCAGGGCTCGGTGGCTGGGCGTTCTGGCGACTGCCGTCCGAAGAGCCTGCCCCTGTGGCAGGGGCGTCCACGACCACCAGCACAACGCCGTCCACTTCGACGGTGGCCACGGTGCCGGTGCCCACAACCATTCCGACCCCTCCGGTGGTTCTCGAGGTCATCGAGCGGAACGGGTGGGGAGCCCGGGCTGCTGCGGCCGACTTCGGGACCCACGTGATCGAGCGGATGACCATCCATCACACCGCCGTGGCGCTGCCCGACAACCGGGCAGCCCCCGCCCGCCTGCGCGGGCATCAGGCCTATCACCAGGAACAAGGCTGGCCCGATGTCGCCTACCACTTCTCCATCGATCGAGGAGGAAACGTCTACGAAGCTCGCCCCTACACGGCGCCGGGCGACACCTTCACGGACTACGACCCGGCCGGACATTTCCTTCCCGTGCTCGAAGGCAACTACGGTGAGCAACAGCCGACGGAGGCGCAGATCGAATCCCTGGTGCGGTTGCTGGCATGGGCATCGACCGAGTTCGGCGTCGCCACAGACACGATCGCCGGTCATCGCGACTACGCGGCCACCACCTGTCCCGGCGATTCCGTTTACTCCCTCGTCGCCGACGGTTCCATCCGGCGGCGGGTCGACGATCGCATCGAATCAGGGGGAGTCGAGATGGTCGTGCTTCGCGGCGATGCCGCACTGGCCCGAGTGGCCGGGATCGAGGCGTGAGAAACCGGGAACCGCGGCAGTCGTGCTGAACGTCGCAAAGAAGAACAAACCGGAGGAAATCACATGCGACGAACCATTCTCATCCTTCTGACGATCGCACTCGTGGCAACGGCCTGCGGTACGGGCACGGCTACAACGACCACCGGCGGTTCGGGCAACGGCAACGTAGCCGGGCTGTTCGCCGGTGCTCTCGTCCAGTTCAACCATTGCGACGATCTACTCGACTGGATCAAGGGAGAGGCGCTCGAGCGCGTCGGCCCGTGGGGCCTGGACGGGGCCGGCGGGCCGTGGATGTGGGGAGTGGATGATGTCGCATTTGCTGCTGAGGAGTCGCTTGCCGGGGACACGGCGGGCGGGGCCGCGCGGTCGTCGGCCGTCCTACCTCCCGGCGGCACGGACGGTGACTTCTCCACGACCAACGTCCAGGAAGTGGGCGTGGACGAGCCCGACATCGTCAAGACGGACGGCAAGCGCATTGTGGCCGTCGCCGATCAGAAGCTCTACGTGATCGACGTCACCGGTGACGAACCGGTGCTTCTCGATTCGATCACCGTCGACAACGTCTGGGTGTCGGAGATCGTGATGTCGGGCGACCGCATCCTCGTTCTGGGCAACTCGGACTACTACGCGCTGCCGAGTGCAGGCGCCCGGGATATCGCTCCGGGCCCATGGGGAGGCAGCCCCCTGACGGTTATCACCGAGATCGACATGAGCGATCCGAGCGACCTCCAGATCGATCGTGAGTTGTTCCTGGACGGGTCTTATCTCAGCGCCCGCATGGTCGGCGACACGGTCCGCATCGTTCTCCGAGCCTTCCCGACCGGTCTCGAGTTCGAGTACCCGTCCAGCTCCGGCCTGCGCGCCGAGCGGGACGCAGAGAGGGCGAACCAGGAAGTGATCCGCAACTCGACGATCGACAACTGGGTGCCCTACTACGTGCTCGAAGACCGTCGCGGCGGTGTCTCAACCACGACCGAAGGGAACCTGCTGGCGTGCAACCAGACCTTCCACCCGGAGGAGTTCTCCGGCTTCGGGATGCTGACCGTCCTGACCGTCGACCTGAGCGAAGGTATCGACCCGGACAAGGCAACCGGTGTGATGGCCGACGGCGAGACCGTCTACGCATCTGCGGACAGCCTGTACGTTGCCACGACCCGCTGGATCGACTGGCGGCTCCTCGAGGACCAGGACGCCTTCGATGAGGAGACCGAGGGTTACACGACGGCAATCCACAAGTTCGACATCTCAGATCCCGATCAAACGTTCTACAAGGCGACCGGGGAAGTGCCGGGCCATCTGCTGAGCCAGTGGTCCATGTCCGAACACAACGGCTACCTGCGGGTTGCCACCACCGACGCCGGATCGTGGTGGGGGTGGAGGACCGATGAGTCCGAGAGTTTCGTAACGATCCTCGAAGACGACAACGGCAAGTTGACCCAGGTCGGCCAGGTTGGCGGCCTGGGGCTCGGAGAGCAGATCTACGCCGTCAGGATGATGGGCGACACCGGATACGTAGTCACGTTCCGTCAGACCGACCCGCTCTACGTCATAGATTTGTCCGATCCCGGCACACCGAAGGTGGCCGGCGAGCTGAAGATCCTCGGATATTCCGCATACCTGCACCCGATCGGCGATGGTCTGCTCATCGGTGTCGGGCAGGATGCCACCGAGGAAGGCCGGGTGCTTGGAACGCAGATAGCGGTGTTCGATGTGTCGAATCCGGCGAACCCCCAGCGACTGCACAAGATGACTCTCGAAGACGGGTCCTCCGAAGTCGAATACGACCACCGTGCATTCCTGCACTGGCCGCAAACCGGACTCACGGTGGTGCCCATCCAACGCTGGAGCTGGGATGAGGAGAAGGGCGAGGACTTCTTCGCCGGCGCAGTCGGTATCAAGGCTTCGCGCGACGGTATCGAGAAGATCGACACCATCACCCACATGGAAGAGGGCGTCGACTACGAATGGAACGCCCAGATCCGGCGCTCCGTCGTGATCGGCAGTTCGCTCTACAGCCTCAGTTACAAGGGATTGCTGAAGAGCGATCTCGAGACACTCGACGAGCAGGCTTTCCTCGACCTGCGATGACACCGGGAGTGAAGGGATCCGGGACGGATGCCCGGATCCCTTGCTCCGCAAGTCACCAGCCGCGCGCCCGCCACTCCTCGAGATGCGGGCGCTCGGCTTGGAGGGTGGTAGTCGCTCCGTGTCCCGGGTAGACGACGGTTTCGTCCCGGTGGACGAACAGACTCCCAGTGAGGCTCTCCATGATCGAGTCGAAACTCGAGTACGGGAAGCGAGTGGCGCCCGGCCCGCCCGGAAACAGGGTGTCCCCCGTGAAGAGATGGCCCTCGAGCAGGAACGAGACCGAACCCGGCGTGTGGCCGGGTGTGTGAATGACGGTCAGGGAATGCTCCCCGACGGCGACCTCTTCTCCGTTCCGGAGTGGTTCGTCCGGTTCCAGTCCGGCGATTGCCGCATCGGCAGGGTGAAGCCGGAACGGGACGCCCAGCACGCCTCGCACGGCTTCGACTGCTCCGATGTGATCGTGATGTCCGTGGGTTGTGAGAACCGCGCGGACTTCGCTGCCCTCGGCGGCGGCCAGAATCCGATCGGGTTCCGCAGCTGCATCCACAACGACCGCGCTTCCCGCGCTCGAGACGATGTAGGCGTTGTTGTCGAGCGGCCCAACGACCAGGCGGACGATCCTCAGATTCCCGGCATCGAACAGAATCTCCATGCAATCCACTGTATAGGCCGATCTCCTCTCCGCCTGTAGGCCACAGACGGAATCGCCGGTACCATGGTGGTCGATGAGCGCCGCGACTGCACTCGTTTTCGGATCGCTGCTGGTGGCCGTATTCCTCGGGTTGCTGGCGATCATGTTGTGGCGCAACTCCAAGGTGCGGGGCGTGCCCGTCGAGGCCGTCTACTCCATCGAGGATGCCGTCGGCTTCGTCTCCGCCCGCCTGGCCGGCACTACGCACCTGGCGCGCAGGGACATTCGCCGGATACTCGAATGGGAGGTCCATTTCCTCCAGATGCAGGCGCGCCGCGCCCATCGTGCCGGTGGGGGCGACATTGTGGCCGGCGGCACAGACGACGCCGTCGAGTACATTCAGGCGCAGGCCGCGGCCAAACAGAGTGCAGAATACGGCGAGGAGCAGATTCGAGCAGTCCTGGCCGGAGAAGCGGCCTATTTGCAGTCAATCGGGGCGGTAGGAGAGGTAGTGACGTGAGAGTTCGATGCGGTGCATGCAGCAGTGAGGTGCAGATCCCGGGTCCGGGCAGATTCAACTGCCCGGCTTGCGGCGCGCCCAACGAGGTCCGCGATCCCGCGGCAGGTAGCCCCGGTGGAATGGCCCACCCGGGCGGCGGTCCGTTCGGCGCACCGCCTCCCCAGCCTCCGCCTCCCCAGCCGGACCCTCCCTCGCCCAAGATCACTTGCGGAGAATGCGAGTTCTCGTTCATCGTCGGTGACATCGACCGTGCCGTTTGTCCGAATTGCGGTGCCGAGGTGGTCGTCGGCGGTGAAGGTGCAGGAGCATGAGCAGGGACTCCTGGCGGGACGACTACGAATCCGGCACACTGCGGCGCGACAGTTTCGAAACCCTCTCATTTGAGGAGGTTCCCGCCCTCAGTTCACCCGACGAAGTGGATGAGAGCATCGGTTTCCCCGGGCAGTATCCGTACACACGGGGCATCCATGCGACGGGCTACCGGGGCAAACTGTGGACCATCCGCCAGTTCGCAGGATTCGCAGATGTCGCCGCCACCAACGAGCGCTTCAGGTACCTGCTGGGCCAGGGACAGGACGGCCTCTCGATCGCCTTCGACATGCCGACCTTGATGGGTTACGACTCGGACGACGCGATGTCGCTCGGCGAGGTCGGCCATTGCGGTGTGGCCGTTGACTCGGCCGACGACATGGTCTCCCTCTTCGACGGAATCCCACTCGATCGCGTATCGGTGTCGATGACGATCAACGGTCCGGCACAGATACTGTTCGCGCAGCTGCTCGTGGCCGCCGAGGAGCAGGGTGTCGACTGGGCGAACCTGCGCGGAACCCTTCAGAACGACATCCTCAAGGAGTACATCGCACAGAAGGAATGGGTTTTCCCACCGGAACCGCATCTTCGCCTCATCGGAGACATGGTCGAGTTCTGCACCGATCACGTTCCCCAGTGGAACACGATTTCGATTTCCGGTTATCACATTCGAGAAGCCGGAGCGACCGCCGCGCAGGAACTCGCCTTCACTCTCGGAGACGGCTTCGCCTACGTCGAGTCTTTCCTTCGGCGCGGACTGGACGTCGATGCTTTCGCGCCGCGTTTGTCATTCTTCTTCGACTCCCACCTCGACTTCTTCGAGGAGATCGCCAAGTTCCGGGCAGCCAGACGGATCTGGGCACGCTGGATGCGCGACCGGTACGGGGCGAAAGACGAGCGATCCCTCAAGCTGCGGTTCCACACCCAGACCGCCGGCGTGTCCCTGACGGCACAGCAGCCCGAGAACAACATCGTGCGTACGGCGATCGAGGCGCTGGCCGCAGTGCTCGGCGGAACCCAGAGCCTGCACACGAACGCCCTCGATGAGGTTTACGCGCTTCCCACGGAGAAGGCGGCCGAGATTGCGCTGCGCACACAGCAGGTCATCGCCGAGGAGACCGGTGTCGCCAACGCGGTCGACCCGCTCGGTGGATCCTGGTTCGTGGAGGAGATGACGGACCGCGTCGAAGCCCAGGCGATGGCCATCCTCGAACACGTAGACCGTCTCGGCGACGGGTCGATGCTCGACGGCACCTTGCGCGGCATCGAGGAGGGCTACTTCCAGTTGGCGCTGTCCGAGTCCGCCTATCAGTTCGAGAAATCGCTCGACTCCGGAGACCGGGCAATCGTCGGCGTCAACAAGTACGCCAAAGACGCAGAGGACGAACTCGAGATCCTCCGTATCGGCGCCGAGATCGAGCACTTCCAGACTCTTCGTCTGAAGGACCTGCGGGCCGGCCGGGACACCGGGGCGGTCGAATCGGCTCTCGCCGCTCTCGAGCAAGGTGCCCGGGGTTCGGCCAACCTGATGCCGCTGCTGGTGGATGCCTGCCGCGTGCGGGCGACCCAGGGTGAAATCGTGGAGCGACTCAAGAGAGTCTTCGGGACCTACCGTGAACAAGCCCGGATCTAACTTCGGCTCGTTGGCGGCGCGCCTGGCCGCTTCCGTCTACTTCTCGCTTGCTCCGGCGACCGTTCCTCCCTGGCGAACCTTTCCCGCCATGCCGCCTGCGCGGGTTCTCCCCATCGGAGAGCCGACGCCGCGCCTGGCGACCCGTCGACCCTTGCTCCCCTGAGCTGAGGGAGTCGTTCGAGGCAGAGTATCGTGATGGCCAGCGGATGAAATGGAGCTTGTGATGGGACGGTTGCGGCGGTTCGAGGACTACCGGTATGTCGGCACCCGGGACACCATGATCTTCTACGACTGCGACGAAGCTGATCAGTTCGAGGAACTCGAGGAACGCATCGACGCGGACGACCTCCTGAGAAAGAACCTGCTGTCCTCGTTCGGTCCAGACACACCGGCCGAGGCGCGCAACCGGGGGTTCCGGGCCCGCCGATGACGAAGTTCATCGACGTCCACGTCCACCCTCCGGTCGAGGAGTTCCTCAACGGGCCGTTTGCCCCGTTCCGAGATCAGCTCGCCGACTACTTCGGCCGGCCCCTCGAGATAATGACGACTGCTGAGATCGCCGACTACTACCGGTCGCTCGACGGTAAGGCCGTTCTGCTCGCCTGGTCGGCCCGGACGGCGACCGGCTTGCCCCCGTTCCGCAACGAGACCGTTGCACAAATGATCGAAGAGGCGCCGGACGTCTTTCTTGGGTTCGGATCGATCGATCCACATCGCGGATCTGCCGCCGTCGCAGCCGTGCACCGGGCGGCGCGCAACGGGTTGCGCGGTTTGAAGTTCCATCCCGCCGCCCAGAACTTCACCCCGTCGGACAGGGAGTTCCATCCGATCTTCGAAGCGGCCGCCGAAGAGGGGTTGATCGTCCTGTCGCATACCGGTTTCACCGGTCTCGGCGCCGGGACACCGGGCGGAATGGGGATCCAGAACCGGCACTCGAATCCGATGTTTCTCGACGACGTCGCGGCCACGTTCCCGCAGCTTCAGATAATCATGGCGCATCCTTCCTGGCCCTGGCAGGACGAAGCGCTGGCCGTCGCCCGCCACAAGACCAACGTGTGGATCGACCTGTCGGGGTGGTCTCCCAAGTATCTGAGTGCCGAGTTGTTGAACGCCGTGCGCGGCCCGCTCGCCGACCGCACCCTCTTCGGCACGGACTTTCCGTTCATCACTCCGGAGAAGTGGTTACGCGATTGGGAGACTCTCGAGATGCCGGAAGAGCTGACCAGGAAGATCCTCCACGACAACGCGGCGAGGCTGCTGGGGTTGTAGCCGCAGAATGACCTGGAACCCGGAACCTCGAACCTAGAACTTGCCGGCAAGCGCATCGGCGACGAGTTCGCCAACGACCCCTTCTCTGGTGAAGAAGAAGTGATCGCTGCCCTTCACCACCTCCACCCGTGCGCCGATGGACGCCGCGTAGGCCTCGACGGCTGCAACGGTGGTGAACTGGTCGGCGTCCCCGATGATGAAGGTACGCGGTGCGCCGGCCAGGTGCCGCATCTCCGGCAACTCGAGGATGAGGTCGCTGCCGACCGGCGGGGCAATGCCCGCATAGGGCAGATCCGACCGATACTGGGCGGACCATCGCAAGGCGGTTACCGATCCGAACGACCAGCCTGCGATTCCGATCGGAACATCCCGATGTGTGGTCCGGGCGAGACCGACGGCTGCCTCTATGTCGAACACTTCGCTCACGCCACCGCCGAACTTGCCTTCGGAGGTGCCGACACCGCGGAAGTTGAACCTGAGTACGGCGAAGCCCCGGTCGGTCAGCACGTTGTTCACGCGGCGAATGAGCGGCGCGCTCATCGAGCCACCGTGGAGCGGGTGCGGGTGACAGAGGATCGCTATGCGCTCGATCCGATCGGGTTGTGACCACTTGTGCTCCAGGAGCACACCGTCGGAGGTGCGCAGCTCGTCGTTCACCGGTTGCGGCCCCGGTACCAGAAGGTCCCGTCCTCCAGGATCCGTTCCACGGCCCCGCGTCGACGTAGATACTCCAGGTGGGCGAGGGTCTCCTGGATCGCCAGGCGTTGCTCCATATGGCTGAGGTTCGGGCGGAACACCGCACCCATGATCTCCCAGGCGGTCTTCGGTCCCCACTTCAGTTCCTGGGTGATGGCGCCGATGCGGCGCTCATGGTGGAGGCTGATCTGGCGGGCCCTCGCCCGCCCGCGCTCGATGGCCGGCCCGTGGGCGGGCAGCACGACGCCGGGATCGAGGAGCTCGATCCGCTCGATCGAGTTGAGATAGTCGCCCAGGTGGTCGTTGTCGTCGCCGTCGTAGGGGACGAAAGGCGAGATCCCCGGCAGGACATGGTCGCCGCTGAAGAGCAATCCGCTGCGCGAATCGGAGAGTGTGATGTGGTTCGGCTGATGGCCGGGCGTGAACAGGACATCGAGGTGGCGGTCGGTCTCGAGCGGGATGCGGTCGCCGTCGGCGACCGGGTGGGTCGGGTCGATGGCGTTCGAGTACCACTCGGGCTGGGAGAATCCCGCCCGGTACCGCTCGATCGCCTCGCCGGGGGCGCCGTTGGCGGCCACGATGGTGGTGAGACGGTCGCGGCGACCCTCCCAGTTGTTGTACCAGACGACTTCGGACGGCGTCGATTCGTGCATGACCCACTCGGCACCGGTCTCCTCGACGAGCCGCTTGGAGATTGCGATGTGGTCGACGTGGAGGTGGGAGCCGATGAGGCGGTGGAGGTCTTTGGTCGTGGCTCCGATGTGGTCGAGCCCGCGCACGATGTGCTGGTAGCCGTCGTCGGTGTCGACGCCGCAGTCGAGCATGGTCAGTCCGTCGGCACCTTCGAAGATGTAGGTGTTGACCGACCTGGGTGCGGTGAAGGGCAGCGGCAGCGTGAGGCGCCAGATGCCGAATCCGAGTGATTCGATGTGATCCATCAGCGGTGGGTGGTGGATTCCTTGACCACGAAGGTGATGTCGAGGGTGACCGTGTATTCGCTCGGAGCGCCCGACGAGTCCACCGTGCCGCCGACTTCGACGACCCGGAACGACTGGATGTCGGACAGCGTTTCGGCGGCGCGGCCGAGCACGCCGTTGACGGCGTCCTCGATCGAGTTGGGGGAGCCCCCGGTTAGTCGAACGGTCTTGGTGATCATCGAGTTTCCTCTCATCGGGAATGGGTTGCATCGAATAGGGGAACCGTCAAGGCATACGCTCCGTGCGTACTAGAAGCTGTGGCCTGGAGATATCCGAGTCCAAGCTGGCAAAACCGATTAGCGTCCTGCTCTTGCTTACCAGTGCCAGGCTGTATTCACCGACTCCGGCGACAAACGGATCAAGCTCTACCTGGACGATTGAGTTGGCTCGAAAGCTACCCGATACGCCGATCTCTTCACCGATGGGGGGCGCGTTTGCGAAGGTGACCGTTGACTGGTCCCAGTTGCTGTGATCAACGATATGGACCGAGAAGCCCTCTTGCGATCCGGTAGTCGAATACAGCATCAGTACCAACCTTGTAACTCGGTCACCTACGTTTTCTAGTTTGAACTTGAGGTAGGAAATGACCTGTGGAGTTCCATCCACTCGGAGGATCGGATTGTGCCCCGCCGGTTCGTCTGGTTTCTCCGCGTTGACCGAAACGTCTTCAGAGGCCGTGAGGATCGCGACTTCGGCTATAGCAGTAGGTGGAAAAGTTGTGGCGTTTCTCTGAGTACTGCTGGTAGGCGTTGAGTGCGCACCTGCCGGTGGGGACTCGATCGGCTCCATGAGGAATATCTGTGCGCCGATCGAGCCGGCTCCGACACCCATGAGCGTTGCCAGCACAAGGATACTGCGGCGCCACCTCTTGTGAGATTGGGGGTCACGGTGCCGCCCAACTGAGCTCAAGGAACTGATTCCAACTGACGCCGCGCTTGAATCTCCCGCCCGATTCTCGCGCAGAACGAGGGCATCATTCGAGCGGCTTCGAGGGTCCCTAGTTTGCAAGGTTGCGTCATCCCATCCCGCCGGCGGTCTTGTGTCCACCGATAACGTATATCGTACCGTTGCGTGATCAGAGGAGACTGAGGGAAAGTAGGAATGCGCCCAGATTTCAACCGCTGGAGAGTATTGGGAACCATCTCGGGTGGTCTCCTGCTGGCTTCCCTTGTTGCCGTCACCGTAACGCTTGTTTGGTCAGGCGATCCGGAGGAGCAGCGGGAACCTTCGACATTCTCGA
>DATIPS010000047.1 GCA_035471805.1 Acidimicrobiia bacterium
GCCAGGACATCGAGCACCTCGGGTGGAAGCGGCCAAACAGTCGACATCGGTCGGACAGTAGGTACTCCCCGGCGGATCTGTCACAAACCCTCGTCGAGTCGTCGCCTTGGCGGTGAAGCGCCTGTCGAGCGTGCGGTGCACCCCGCCCGATCCGAGCCATCGTTGCCGGAATAGGCGCCCGGGTATCCGTCCAGGTGTCCGTCAGACAACGAAAATCGACCGTGGAGGAGCACAATCGACGACAGGCGAAGTCCCTTGATCCACCTGGGGATTCCGCCAATTCGCCGGTCGTTGCAGGGACTCCGGCACAGGTCAATGGTTCGATCCCAGTAGCGCTCACTGCGATCGATCTCGACTGGTCCTGTCTTCGAGCGTGTCTCCTCGTTCGAGAGGTCTTCGTCAACCTCGCCGGTCTGCCCTCTCAGTCTCAGCAGAGGCTCACCAGCCCTGCCAACCCAGTGTCCTCGAAAGCCGATGTAGAAGCCCAGCGAACGGCACGCCGAAGTGCCTTTGTGCGCGGTCCTCCTCCTTTCAGACCGATTCACAGCCCGTGGACATCGAACTCGCGACTCAAATCTCGGGGTTGGCGACCCATATCTCCGTAGTGAGCGCCGATGTCGTCACAGCCCCTGCTCCATACCTTGCTGGCAAGCGATTGAGTCCGCGAGGGACTCACCTGGAGTGAACCATGGACAGATCACATTCGGTGCCCCTGGCGCCACAGACTCGGCAAGAGAGCGCGACGACCAAACGACTGGTCTTGACCGCAGCAATCCTGTTCGCGTTGATCGGGTTTGGCGCAGCGAACGCATTCGGATCGGCGGACCGCTCCGCGGTGTGGGCTACTTCGCATCCACCAGAGGCCAACTCCGCCACGGCGGGCACCGCCCACACACCGTCGGGCGTCGTGACGAATAGCCCAGCGGCATGCGATCCGTCGCCGTGCTCCGCACCCGACAGCATTCGGAACTCCGCAACCGATTCCCAGGTCTTGTTCAGAACGGGATTGGTGGCCAGTGGATCGGGAAAGGCCACATTCGTTCTTGGACCCCGGCACTTCGGTGTTGTGTTTGTGCCCGAGTTCGTCGGAGCTTCCGGCGGTGACCTGCCGGCGATCGAGTCGTCGCCGCTGGTGCTCGGACTTCGGCAGCTGGGCGGGTTGGCCTTCGTCCCCGAGTTCGTCGGGGCGTCTGGCGGCGACGTGCCTGCGGTGGAGTCCTCGCCGCTTGTGATCGGTCCTCGCCACACCGACGGTGTCGCATTCGTACCCGTCTATGTCGGGCACGCCGATGGTGTGTTCCCCGAAACCACACGCTGATCGCAGCTCTGCAAAAGGTCCTGGTGGGGCGACGGGCACTCCACTCCACGCCCGTTCGCTAGGCACTCGTGGGGAGCGTAGGCTCCGGCTCGTGCTGCTTGAGAGGGAAGCCGAGTTGCGGCTGATGGCCGACCTCGTGGCCGGAGTCGGGTCGCATGGGGGAAAGGTCGTCCTGGTTCGGGGCGAGGCCGGGATTGGCAAGAGCGCATTGGTCAGACATGTTGTTGAGAGACATCGCGATGGGGCGTTCATTCTCTTCGGGTCTTGTGACGATCTGCTGACCCCGCAACCGCTCGGTGCGTTCTGGGAGATCGCTCGGGAGGAAACAGCACTTGGCCATCCTCTGGAGGAGAGCGACCGGAGAGCTGTGACGGGGATCCTGCTCGACCTTCTGTCACGACGCATGCGCCCGACGGTCCTCGTGATCGAGGACACGCAATGGGCGGACGAGGCAACGCTGGATGTGATCAAGTATCTGGGGCGACGAATCGCTCGAACGAGCGGACTGCTCCTTCTCACATACCGCGATGGCGAGGTCGACTACGACCATCCCCTGAGACATGTGATCGGGGAACTTCCACCGGAGGTGCTGGTGCGGATTCATCTCGACGGCCTCTCCCATCGCGCCATCGCAGATCTTGCTGGCACCGCCGATCGTGACATCGATGAGATCGTGACCCTCACCAACGGGAACCCGCTCTTTGTCACCGAGGTGCTCGCGTCGGGAGTCGAGAGGGTGCCGACTTCGATCCGAGACTCTGTGCTCGCCCGTGCGGCCAAGTTATCTCCTGAAGCCAGACAGGTTCTCGATCTTGCTTCGGTGATTCCCGGAGAAGCTGAGCTCTCTCTCATCGCGAGCATCGTCGGCCCGGCTCGGGAGCATTTGACTGAATGTTCCCGTCAGGGTCTGCTGCAGGTGGGGGAGAGTGGCGTGTCCTTCCATCATGAACTGACACGCCGGTCCATTGAGTCGGTATTGGACGCGCAGGATCGTCGCCGCCTCAACCAGGTCGTCCTCAACCACCTCGCCGGGAGGGCCGGCCCAGCGCGACTCGTCCATCACGCCCATGAAGCCGATGATGTCGGTTCGATCATCGAATACGCACCAAGAGCAGCTCGAGCAGCGATGGCCATCGAGAGCCATCGGGAGGCCGCATCCCACTTCCGACTCCTGGAGCCCTATCTGGATCGCGTCAGTGACAACGAGCGAGCTGCAATCTTCGAGGATTGGGCTCGGACCGAGTACTACCTCATCAGCAGTGAGTCGGCCGACATTCTGGCCCGCGCAATAGCCCTTCACCGTTCCACGGGCAACGATGTTGCCCTGGCAGGCGCGTTGACGCTCGCCGTACGCGTCAACGAGATCAACGGGTGGCCCGAGCTGGCTGAGGCAGCCTCGCAGGAGGCCATCACCGTCCTCGAGTCGCATCCGGTGAGCGCGGATCTCGCAGCAGCCGTAAGCCAGCGTGCCTGGCTCATGAAGATGAGGGGCGATCGGACACAGGCCCTAGTGATTGCGGAGCGCGCCATCGAGCTGGCCCAGGAAACCGGTGACGAGCCGAGCTTGATCAACGCCCTCATCACGAAGGGACACTTCACGTTCCGATCGGGTGATCCGGCCGGCTTTGGCGTGCTGGAGGAAGCCCGATCGCGCGCTGAGCGGGCCGGCCTTCCGTTCGAGGAAACCCTGGCACTGCTCAACATGGCGGAAGTCGCCGCGGAGCACCGTGACCTTGAGCGCGCGGGCGAATTCTCTCAACACGCCCGCGACGCGTCCGCTTCATATGAGATCCGGATAAACGAGGACGCCGCCAGTGCCCACATTGCGAAGGTTCTCGATTGGAAGGGTGACTGGGCGGCGGCCGAGGACACTGCAACAGAGGTGATTGGCGCCCATCATGCGATGGTCCTGAATCCGCAAGTCGAACAGGCAACCCGTGAGGGCTCGGCAGCGGAATCCCCCGCGCATGTCGTCTTCTACAGCCAGCTCGTGGCGGGACAGGTGTTGGGGACTCTGCAAGCCCGGCAGGGCCGCTCCGCCGCGGTGACCACCCTATCCGGCATCTGGAGGCGGGCCGATGCGGGCAATGAGATGCAAATCCTCCTGCTCTCCGGCGCCGGAGTGGCCGAGTACATGTGGCTGAACCGGGAGCACGATCCGGCACTGACCACCCGATTCGGAGAACTGCTCAAAGACGCGAGGCGGCTGACGTTTCCCTGGTCCGCAGGCTGGCTCGCCTACTGGCTTTGGATGCTGGGCGAACTGTCCGATGCTCCCAAAGGGATCGCCGAGCCGTATCGGCTCGTCATGGAAGGGAACCCCACCGAGGCCGCCGCCATCTGGGACGCGAAAGGGATGCCATACGAACGGGGACTGGCCCTCATGCATGGCGACGACAGAGCGCGCCTCGAGGCGCTCGAGGTGTTCGAGACATTGGGAGCAACTGTCGTCGCCGCCAAACTCAGAAGCGCCCTGAGAGCCGAAGGTGTTGGCGTGCCGAGGGGGAGGGGTCGAGAAACCAGGCGTCACGCTGCCGGCCTCACGGCCAGACAGGCCGAAGTCCTGGAACTCCTGGTTGAGGGACTGTCCAACATCGAGATCGCCGACCGGCTCTTCGTGTCACATCGGACGGTCGAGACCCATGTCTCTGCAGTGCTCACGAAACTGGACGCCTCCACACGAAAAGAAGCTGCTGTCCGGGCTCAAGCAGAAGGCCTCATCTCTCATCCGCCGGAACATCGATGACCTGAAGCGGCCGCAAGTCGGGATAGGGTGTCGCGATGCCGACGTACATGGATGTTCACCCAGATCTCGGAGACGTGACCGAGGAAGACATCCAAGCTGCTCATCGACGCGACCTCGAGGTCCAGTCCGAATACGGTGTCCGCTTCCTGACATACTGGTTCAACGAGCCCAATGGCAGGGCGTTCTGTCTCGTCGAAGCTCCCGACAAGGAGTCGGCGATCGCATGCCACAAGGCATCCCACGGTCTGGTTCCTCACGACATGATCGAGGTGGAACGACCCACCCTGAATCGCTTCATGGGCGATTGGGAGGCCAATGTGCCGGACATCGCCCGCCTCGACGGTCCGCACTCGGCCGTCGACACGGGGCTGCGAGCCGTCATGTTCACCGATCTGGAGGGTTCCACCGAGGTGAGTAGCCGGTTTGGGGACGATCATGCTGTGTCGGTGGTCGAACGGCACGATCGGATCGTTCGGGATGCACTCGCCGACTCCGGCGGACGAGAGGTCAAACACACCGGGGACGGGATCTTCGCTTCCTTCACCCATGTCAGTCGGGCGGTCGACTGCGCAGTGGCGATCCAGCGTCGGTTTGCCGACATCGACGACACCGGACCCGGAAGCCGGGTTCGGATCGGTATCAGCGCCGGCGAGCCGGTCGACCGGAACCAGGACCTGTACGGAGCCGTCGTGAATCTCGCTGCGCGGATCTGCGCCCACGCCGCACCCGGACAGGTCCTCGTTTCGGCGGCTGTCAAAGAGCTGGCGCTCGGCAAGTCGCTCGGATTCATCGACCGTGGTCTGATCGCCTTGAAGGGGTTCGATGAGCCGGTGCGCCTCTATCAGGTCGGCTCGATCGAGTGAACCACATGACGACCAGCGATGCCCTTTGATGCCCGGTGCCAACGTGTTGGCGAGAATCGCACCAACACTCGATGTTCGGTGGCAACAGCTGATGACCTGCGGTATCGGTTTTGGGTGCGCACGGCAGAGGTCACTGGTTCGATCCCCCCAGCGCCCACCACATGAAACGTCGTGCTTTTAGGGCGTTGTGTGTGTGACGGTCACGGGCGAGACGCGTGGCCACGGACCGGACACGGTCGCTTTGGCGAAGGAGCGTGAGGAATGCTCTTCTCAGGCGTGGTGAAGGCGGCATCGAATTGATGCCCCCGGCACTTGCCGCTCGTCGTCTGCTTCGTTGCTGTGTCCGCTCTGCCGCGGTGGCTGAGATCAGCGCGTTCTCGATGTGGACAACCGGCCTGGCGGCGTTGGTGCGTCGTGTGCCCGTCGATGGGCAAGGGCTCGACAAGTGAGAGCCCCTGCCGTGCGGCAGGGGCTCTCGGGATTCGTCTGATGCTGGTGCGCTGCAGTCACACCGGGATCACCTGCCAGACCCATGCCCAGGCCCCCAGCGCCACAGTGCCGAGAGTGACGACACTGGAGGCTGCGACGACCCGAGTCGGCATGTCTCGCCGCCGGGTCACCATTGTGACCATCAGGGCGGTCGCCGAGACGATGGCTCCGGCGATGGCGATCTGAGCTGTTCGGATAGGAGCCGGCAGGCCGGTGAACAACTTCATGACTTCAACCGTTGTCAGACCGTATCCGAGCGACACGATGAACGCTGTGACCAGTCCTCCGGTCGCAATGGTCAGCCATCGCATCGCCCCACGAGTCCTGCGGATGGCAACCACCGATCCAGCAACCACGATGAAGAGCGATACGCCGATGAGGGCGATGTTGAAGATCGTCGTCTCCCACCAGGCCGCTTGGCGGTAGCTGCCGGTGCCACCTCTGGTCGCGTAGGTGACATCGTCGGTCCCCTGGTAGAAGACCGTTCCGTCGGCGTCGGTGTCGATGGAGAACTGTGAGACCAGGGCTTCCAGTCGAAGAACGCTTCCGGTGTCGAGCCGGGTGGTCACGTAGACCCCGGGTCGGGCGTCGATGGTCTGTCCACTGCCGTCCGCCGTGGGCGCCGCATCGAAACTTGAAGGACCCGGGTAGAACCTTTCGACCAGCATCTCGTGCAGGTTCCGCATGAACCCGGTCTGGGGGGAAGGATCGCCCGTACCG
>DATIPS010000048.1 GCA_035471805.1 Acidimicrobiia bacterium
GCCAAAGCGCCTGAGCTGGCGCGTGAACGAGAGCGCAAGGCAGCCGTGCAATTCCGCCGGCTCAGCTCGCTCACGGAGCAGCAACTCCACAGCGAGCTCCATTCGATTGCGACTTCCGGCGACGCCGAAGCGATGGGGCCCGACAAGAGCCCAAGCGAGTGGCAGACAGCGCGTGAAGCGATCCGTGACGCAGCTTCGTAGCTGAGGTGGCACCTCTCCCCACTGAGGATCGGAGGGTCTCCGAGTGCCTCGGCTTTCGTCACTACTCGAACCTTCTACCGACCCCTCTCACCGCGCCATTCTGACCGCCATACATATGTGCCGTCAGGGGCGGCTCTGACCGTTGGCCCTAGTGTCCTGGTCGAGTGACCCGTATTGATTGGTCATGGACCAGTCGGCAACGATCGTCATTGAGAGGTCCCCGGTTGAGGTGTTCGACTATGTCATGCAGGTATCGCACGATGCCGAGTGGCGCACCAACATCGTCGAGGCCGCCTACACCTCAGATCCTCCTCTAGGGGTAGGCACCACGGGGTTTGATCGTGTCTCAGCCAACGGTCGTGACATGATCGCTGCCTGGACGACAGTCCAGTACGAACCCGGTGGGCTGGCCCGGTGGACGTTCGATTCAGGCCCACTCGAAGGTTCGGGCGGCTACATCTGCCAGCAGGCTGGGGACAGCACAAGATTCACTCTCGAGGCCAATGTGAGGCCAACGGGTGGAATGCGGCTTCTGGGTCCCCTCTTCGGGGTGATGGCACGACGCTTCAACCGCAAGGACGTGCGGAAGTTGAAGACAATCCTCGAGAGCCGATAGCCGCCAACCCGCAGGTCGGACCACGCAGGCCCCCACAGATCAGCAGTCGTGTGCAGTTTGGGGGCGGCTGTGTCGTGTGACAATCAGCCCTTTCCACGAGGGCGACCGATGCGGAGAGCTACTGCTCGCGTAGCCAGGTGACGGCCGCAACGACTCTTCTGTGGTAGTCATCCCCTGAAAGGAGATCGAGTTTCTGGAATATCGACCGGGTGTGGGTCTCAACGGTCTTGGGGCTCATGAAGAGCGCTTCTGCGATCCCCTGGTTGGTACGGCCCTCGGCCATCGCAGCGAGGACGTCACGTTCACGCCTGGTCAGTGAGTCGAGGGGGGACGATTCGCGGCGTCGACCGAGAAGCCGCGCCACCAGGTCGGAATCGACGACCGTTTCGCCCTCGCAGATTCTGCGTAATGCGTCGAGAATCTCCCCGGGATCGGTGACACGGTCTTTGAGCAGGTAACCGACCCTCCCGCGTGTATCTCGGAGGAGCTCGACGGCATACTCGGTTTCGACGTGTTGGGACAGGACGAGGACGCCGACGTCGGGAAATGCCGACCGGATCTCGATTGCAGCTTGGATGCCTTCGGTGGTGTGGGTGGGAGGCATGCGGATGTCAACGATCGCCACGTCCGGCTGATCCGCTCTGATCCTGCGGATGAGCGCTTCGGCGTCGTCGACCGCAGCGATGATCTCGACCCCGCCGTCCTCGAGCAGCCTGGCCAGGCCCTGCCTGAAAAGCACCGAATCTTCAGCGAGCATCACTCGCATGGCAATCTCGCCCTCAGCGTGGTTCCCTCACCGAGTGGGCTGCTGACCTGCATCTGTCCCCCGATCGCCTCGACTCGATCCTGGAGGCCCTGAAGCCCGGTTCCACCGTCCATGTCAGCGCCGCCGCGTCCATCGTCCGATACCTCGACATGCAGCCAACCATCCATGCAGAACGCCGCGATCCTGACAGATGTCGCATCGGCATGTCGAGCGGCGTTGGTCAGAGCCTCAGCCACCAGGAAATATGCAGCCGCCTCGACGGCAGGACGAAACCGGTCCGGTTCGACGTCGACATGCACCGGGACTGGGGAACGCTCGGCCAGGGTCTCGATGGCGGGCGCCAGGCCCCTGTCGGTGAGGATTGGCGGATGCACTCCACGTGCGAAATCGCGCAGGCTGTC
>DATIPS010000049.1 GCA_035471805.1 Acidimicrobiia bacterium
ACTGCCTTTTCGCGCGACCTTCGGCACCTATAGGTGCCGAATCTCGCGCGAAAACGGGGATTTGGAGAGGGGTTACTTGACTGCGAAGGCCAGTTTCAGGGTTGTGTGGAACTGCACGACCTTGCCTTCGTGGACTCTGGCCGTTTGGTTGGTCACCTCGACTCCGGTGATGTTCTTCACCGTCTCCGCGGCCTTGGCCACTCCCTGCGAGACGGCGTCTTCAAAGCTCTTGTCCGAGATCCCGATGATCTCGATCACCTTCACTGCGCCGCGGTCGATGAATTCGGACATCCGTTGCTCCCTTTGTTCGTAGCTCGTCGGTGATCCTACGCCGGACGAACTCCAAGCCGGAACGTGCTATCGGAGCGACCCCGCCTCCATTTGTGGAGTTGACCAAAAAGCCTTTGCTTTGCCCCGGTGTCTGCCGACATAGAAAGTATGACACAGGCCGTATTGTCGCAATCGGTGCGTCGCGGCGAGTCAGTAGTCGATTTTGCTGATGTCTCCTCGACGTTTCACCTGGTGCGCGCCTTCACCGCAGCTTCGAGCGCCGCCGCACTGGCGATCTTTGCCTCTTCCTGGGACTTCCGGAGCGGAGCCTGGCTGGCCGTCGCTCTCGCCGTTGCGGCAACCGCGGATGCCCTGTGGCAGAGGAGAAGGGGGGCCGGCAAACCCTTCCTCCGGCTGGCATTCGACGCGACGGCGCTTTCCCTGGCCGTGATCGTCATCGGCGGTCCGGCACTGATCGCCGGGCCGTTTGCCTACCTCCTGGCGGCGGCTCTGATGATTCTTCCAACCAACCGGGCAATGTTGATGGTCGGCTACTTCGCAGCGTGGATAGCCGCCGTCTACTTCTCGGCAGTCACCTCGGCCGAAGGTTCGACCCGTCTCTATCTGAGCATGGGAGCGGCGCTCATCTTCCTCGCGGCACTTGGCGTCGTTCTCGCCGTCGTGGGTGACTCCGTCCGGGCGGCACGCGCCAGGCAGGACGTCATCCTCCAGGGTGCAGTCGAGGAGAGCCGGGCGAGGACCCAGTTGCTGGCCAGCGTTGGCCATGAACTCCGGACCCCGCTGACCGCAGTCGTCGGTTTCTCGCAGGTACTGCGCGATGGCAACCTGTCGAAGCAGGAAGTAGACGGTCTGATCGCCGCCCTCGCCCGGGAAGCGTTCGACCTGTCCGGCATCGTCGACGATCTGCTCGTCGCGGCGCGGGAACAGATCGGTGAACTCTCCGTCATCGAGGTCCGGGTCGATGTCCGGGCGCAGGTCGCCCAGGTGCTGGAGGGTTGGGAGCGGAGCATCGGCCAGAAGATCGACGTTGACTCGGCCCCCGATGTCAAGGCGCTCGCCGACCCGGCCCGGCTGCGGCAAATCGTCCGCAATCTCCTCACCAATGCCCTCCGCTACGGGGGCGACCACGTGCGGATCGAGATCAAGGCAGCACCGGAGTGGGTCTACGTGCGCGTGTGCGACGACGGCAAAGGAATTCCGCGAAATCGATGGCAGCGGATCTTCGAGCCCTATGAGCGGGAGACCGGCAAGGATCAGCAACCCGCCTCGGTCGGTCTCGGTCTGGCCGTCTCACGTCAACTCGCCCGCCTCATGGGCGGGGACCTCACCTACGTCCACAACGGCGAGAGTGTCTTCGAGTTGAGCCTGCCGAAGGCGTCCTCCGAAGTGGTCCGCTAGGCCATTTCGCGACCCGGACGAACCGCCTCTCTGTGGCACGGAGATGTCTGCTGACCTTCACGGATGGTCTTGTGCTCCTGGTTGCCCCCTCCGCCGGCAAGCATTAGCTTGCCGCCACCTCCCCCGTCTGGTGCCGGGGGAGGAACGCGTGGGTGTCCGTGTTTCGGTTTTCCGCTCTGCCGGCAGGCATTGGCTTGCCGCCACCTCCCCCGTCTGGTGCCGGGGGAGGAGTGTGTGGGTGCGGTTCGCTCGGGAGAGCACGTGGCGGCGTGCGAATTGCGAAAGCCCCACAACCCGGGATTCCTCCTACGCGATTCCCTCCGGCCGGAACAGCGAGTCGTGCAGACGCAGCGCGAAGCGATCGGTCATACCCGAGACGTAGTCGATGGCGCGGTCGGTGAAGTCGGTGTCTTCGATCCGATAGGTGGCCGGAACCTCGGTCGGATGCTCGACGAAGTAGTCGACCAGATCGCGGATGACCCATATCGCCGCGTGCTTCTGCCGTTCGCCGTGCGCTCCGAGGTAGACCCGTTCGAACATGAAGTCCCTGAACCGGCCCATGACGGTGAGAACCTCCGGACGCATCGTCACCCTGCCCTGCTCCAGCGACTCGTCGATGACCGCACGTACCATCGAGTCGATCCACTCCGCGCCGGGTTCCCCGAAGGTGTCCATGGCGTCCTTCGGAATGTCCCGTCGGTTGAGAACCCCGGCTCGGAGAGCGTCGTCGACGTCGTGGGTGAGATAGGCGATACGGTCCGCGAACCGGCACAAGTAGCCTTCCGGCGTGTTGGGGGGCGGCTCGACTTTCCACGAGTGGGCGCGGATTCCGTCGAGGGTCTCCCAGGTCAGGTTGAGAGGTTCGAGCACGGTGAGCAGGCGCACGCTCTGTTTCGAGTGGAGCCACTCTCCATCTACATACGGTGAGAGGGCGTCCTCGCCGGTATGCCCGAACGGCGAATGGCCCGTGTCGTGTCCGAGACAGATCGCTTCGGTCAACGCCTCGTTCAGGCCGAGCGGTACCGCCATCGCCCGGCCGATCTGAGTCACCTGCAGGGTATGAGTCAGGCGGGTGACGAAATGATCGCCCTCTGGATTGAGGAAAACCTGGGTCTTGTGTTTCAGACGACGGAAGGCTTTGGAGTGGAGGATGCGGTCCCGGTCGCGCTCGAAAGCCGTCCGGTATTCATCCGGTTCCTCTTCGACTGCGCGACCCTTCGACTCCGAGGACAGCGTCGCCTCGGGCGAGAGCAACTCCCTCTCCAGCGACTCGCGCTCTTCCCGTTTGATCAACCGCATAGGGGACAACCTAGAGCCTGGAGCTCAGAACCTGGAACCAAGTGCTGCAGCCGGCCGCAACAACTCCTAGACGATCCTCTCACGAATCCGGGAGCTCAGGTAGTCCATCGAAGCAACGACCACCGCGATGGCCAGCATGTTCACCGATGCAGCCTGGTAGTTGAGCAACCGGATGTTCTGCTGGAGCAGGAAGCCGATTCCGCCACCGCCGGCGAACCCGATGATCGTCGACATGCGAACATTGATATCCCAGCGGTACAAGGTGAAAGATATGTACGGCGGGACGATCTGGGGGATCACCGCATAAACGATCGTCTGGATCCTCGTTGCGCCCGATGCTTTCACGGCCTCGATCGGTCCCGACAGGATGCTCTCGACCTGCTCTGAATAGAGTTTGGCGAGTGCGGCCACTGTGTGCAGTGCAAGGGCGAGAGACCCTGCGAACGGTCCAATGCCCACCCAGACAACGAACACGATCACCATGACCAGTGGCTCTATCGACCGGATTGCGTTGAAAACGGTTCGGGCAATGTAGTAGACCGACAACCCGATCCCGATCTGCTCGCGCTGGTAGGCGCGCATAGCCAGGATGAGTCCGATGGCGGCCCCCACACCCCCCGGCACCCAGTAGACCTTCAACGGATCAGTGATCTGGTAGAGCGAACCGATCCCAACTCCGATGAGGCCGGCCAGCAGCGCACCGGAAGTCGCGGCGAGTGGGACCCGGAACACTTTGATGAAACCGGCAGGAAGGTGGCCCTTCATCCACATGCCGAGTTTGCCTGCGAGGTTCATTAGAACCCCGGCGGTCGCCAGCGCGGTGAGGAGGGTGATTATTGCGTTGAGGATGTCGCCGAGGCTGGCAACGAACGACCCCAAGAAATCGAAACCCGACAAGCGGGGCTCGAGCCACTCACCGACGGTCACCATCAAACTGGCCAGCAGGAACAGCACAACGATCCCGCCCACGGAGGCAGCCGACATGACTGCCGCTCGTATGCCGCGCTCCGAGGGCGTCGGCGGTTCCTCCTCCACCGGCGGCAGGGCCCATCGGAAGGCCATGACCATGAGAATCGGAATTGCCACCAATCCGAGGATGACCAGGAATGTCGAATCGGTGAGTTGCTCGCTGATAGCCCTCGCCCAACCGGCCGCCAGCATGCCGACTCCGACCCCAACCGGCAGGGCGATCAGTTGAAGAGCCAACTTCGTCATCGGGACGCTTATGTCCCGCATCAGATTGCGCGCAGCAAGGAAGCTGAGGGGAACGGCGATGATCGTGCCCAGGGTGGTTGCGAGGAAAGCCAGGAATACTGTCTCGATTATCCGGTCCCAGGTGTTCTTCGTGGATTCTGAGATCCGCGGGGATCTGACGGTGGACACGACACCGTTGCCGTCCTCTACCTCTACCTCCACCGGATTGAAGACCGACCCGATGTTCTCCCGGGTGATCGCCCTGATCGTCTGCGGTTCGTCGCCTTCTCGCTCACGAGTGTTGACTTCTATCTCGAAATCCCCGAACTCGTCGGTCTGGAATTCGGCCAGCCTCAGTTCCAGATCACCCAAAGTGGGGTCATCGGACGGCGGTACCTGGACGAGAGTGCCCCGCGCGTTTGCCGAGAAATTGAATCCGCGGACTGTGATCTTGTCGCCCGGTGCAACGCATGCGGGTTCCACCGTGATGTGCCGCGAGTCAACGTCGGGCTCGTCGGCAACGAAACCCACGGCCTGACAGGGCATCGCAAAAGTCGTATCGGTGGGTGTAGATATTCGCTCGTAGGTCAGGATGTCGGGCCGGGCAAGGGCCCGGAGAACCCGAACCAGTTGAGTCTGACGGGTCTCAGACTTGATCTCATCGAGGTTGACGTCGGTCACTGCGAACCCGTAGGCGTAAACGATCACGCCGAAAACCATCGCCAGTATCAGGAGAACTGTGCGCTTGAGCCCTCGTTTGGGAGTGACCGGCATCGGTTCGAGTGTCTGCTGCGAGGTGTCTCTGCTATCAGCCAACGCGCTCAGCCTCCTGCCCGTAGATCTCCTTGAACTTGGCGTCGTCTATTTCCGATGGAGATCCTTCGAATACCAGTTTGCCTTCGTTGAGAGCGATGGCCCGATCGGCGTAGCGATGGACCAGATCCAAGAAGTGAAGGCTGCAGATCACCGTCACCTTGTCCTCATCATTGATCGTCTCGAGGTACTGCATGATGCTGTGCGCCAGCACCGGGTCGAGGCTGGCCACCGGCTCGTCCGCCAGAATCATTTCGGGATCCTGCATCAGAGCCCGTGCAACTCCCACCCTTTGCTGCTGGCCGCCGCTCAGTTCGTCGGCGCGCTGGCCGGCCTTGTCTTCCAGTCCCACCCTGGCGAGTTGCTGGTGGGCCTTGATCACCTGATCCCTGGGGAAACGGTTGACGAGGCTCAAAGCCGGGTTCACGTAGCCGAGGCTTCCCTGGAGCACGTTGGTGAGAACCTTCGAACGGTGGACCAGGTTGAAGTGCTGGAACACCATTCCGATCTTCCGGCGGATTCTGCGCATTTCCTCCTGAGAGGCACTGGTGATGTCCACACCATTCCAGGTGATGCGGCCCTCGGTAGGCTCGATCAGGCGGTTGATGCATCGCAGTAGCGTGGACTTGCCGGACCCGCTGAGTCCAATCACCGCTAGGAACTGGCCGTCGGGGACCTCGAAGCTAACGTCTTCGAGGGCCTGTGTCCCTCCGTCATAGACCTTGGTCAGGTGTTCGACTTTCAGCATGCCCTGGCGGCCGTCCTTCCTCGCTCGCTTTGAGAGCTAATCGCGAACCGGGCAGGGGATCAAACCCCTGCCCGGTTCCGTTTCATCAGGGATAGGGTTTTCCTAGCCCTCCAGTTCGTAACCGACCAGATCAACGATCCTGCGGAGGCTGTCGTACTCCGAGTCGGTCGCCGGGTCGATGCCCGTCCATCCGTAGAAGTCCTGGTTTCCGATCGACTGATTCCACGCGCAGTCTTCATTGTCCTCGCACTCGCCGGCGAAGGCGGTGAGAGCTGCTTCGATCTGGGCGCGAACGTCGGCGGGGAACTCCGGACCGAACGACAGGGTGTCGTTGGGGATCTCCGGCGAGATGGTCAGAATCTTCACCTTCTGGATGATATCCGGAGCGTCGTTGCGGGCACTGGCCCGTGCGTCCAGTACACGCCACTGGGCGTCTTCCGGACCGCAGAACAGACGCGACCCTTCCTCGTTCGGGGCGCAACTATCAACGATTTCGTCCGGGATCTCCGGGTTGTCGCCGATAGCCCAGTCGAAGTTCGGTGTCAGCGGCGGGCTGAAGAATGTGGTAGCAAAGTCGGCTTCGCCCCGGTAGACGGCCAGGGCCGCCTGCGGGTGACCGCCGGCTTCCACTCGCTCGCCGGGCGTAACGCCGGCTTCGTCGAACATCAGAGTCGGGACCATGTAGCCCGAGGTCGATCCGGTGTCCGGGAACGCCCAGGTCAGGCCCTCGAGATCTTCGATGCTGTCGATGTCGCTGTCACGCGGGACCAGGATCTGGGCCCAGTACACGGACCAGCCGAAGCGGATGGCCTTGAACGAAACATCTACGCCACAACGGTTGCTGGCAAGAACGTATCCCAGGCCGGGAATGAATCCCATGGTGTTTTCCGGCGAGGCACACATCTCCTCAATGGTTGCCGCATAAGAGGTAGGTACCGAGACCTCGAAGCTAAGCCCGGTGGCTTCTTCGAGGGCTGCCTTCATGATCTCGCCACCTGTGACGATCACCTCTGCCTCGACCGAAGGAACGAACAGCACCTTGATCGGGTTCTCAGGAGAACCGACCGTCGGGGCAGGCTCGGTCGTTGTGGTCGTCGGTGCTTCCGTGGTCGTCGTCGGTTCCGGTGCAGCCGTCGTGGCCGTCGTAGCCGTCGGCTCTTCGGTGGTGTCAGATGTGCTGTCACCACACGCGGCAAGCACGAGCATCAGTGCAAGTGCCAGCGCGATCCAAACACGTGATTTCATGCTGGAGTAACTCCCTTCCTGTAGCGGACAATCGGAGATCGCCCGTCTCGTGACAATCTAGCCACTGAGGACGATGCCAGCTACCTGGTGGCCAGTTCTTGCACGATATCGACGAAAGATGGCCAATCCGGAACGTCGCGAGTCCCGGGTACGGGGCCATTCCAGGGCCGGACGAACCGGCACACCAGGGATTCCGGGCGGGCCCGGTGGATCGATACCACCTGGTGCGGGGCGTCATCGAGGTAAACGTCGCATGCGACCCGCCACTTGTCGTCGAGCATGTGCACTTCTCGCGTCGGAAGTCTGTGTTCGGAGATCCAGGCGAAGGTGTCGTGGATCGCCCAGTCGGGTTTCTGCGTCAAGATCACGACCTCATGCCCGGAACGTGCCAGTGCTCGCAGCGCCTCGACCGCTCCCGGGTAGGTCTCCAGGTGCCGGAACATGGTCGCTCCGCCGTGATCCTTCGCCCATGTCCAGAACTCGCCCATGTGCCGGAAGTGGGTCAGGGAGGGGATTCCGTCCCAGGCATCCACCGCGTCGAAGGGGATATCCGCACCGAAGTCGGAGTTGTAACGGTTGATCCAACCGCTGTTGAAGTCGGCGACCACTCCGTCGAGATCGATTCCAAGGCGCAAGTGCATGATCTCAGGCTAGGCCTGCGAGGTTCCAGGTATCAGGTACCAGATAACGGCAGTTCTCTCCGACGGCTCCGCCGCCGGCGAGAACTGCAATTTGATTCGACGACGCAGTTGTCGAATCAAACCTCTACCCAAGCCAGAATCTCCGGCAGGCGCCGGCGTGTCACCCAGATGGACACTGCAAGTCCCGCTCCGTACAGCAAGAGACCCCATACGACCGACAACCAGGCAATGAGCATGGGCGAAAGGGCATCCGTGTAGAAGAGCGCGATGGTCATCGCCGAGGCCGGTACGACCAGGCTGAGCCCGATCACGAAGAAGGCGATCAACTGCGACCCGATGGCCAGGCAACCCTGCTCGCTGGCCTGGGAGAAGACGTCGGTGCCCGGGTCGGGGAGGCGCAGCGGGGTCACGGCGGACACGACGTTTCCGACCGCCATCTGGGCCAGAACCGCCGTCAGCATGAGAGGCGGCAGCAGCGTCAGGTACCGGGCCGTGCCCACGTAGAACGAGAACGCTATCGACACGGCCGAAGCCTCGAGCATAAGCCCGAGGCCGGTCGCCAGATTCTTTCCGACGATAACCTGGAGCGGGCTGGCAGGCAGTGCGAACAGGAAGCTGGCCGCCCTGCGTTCCCAGCCGAACTGGTTCAACGCAATCGGCAGCCCGACGAACAACACGACGATCGGGGCCAGGAGCGGCATCCATTCCTGTTCCCTGACCCTGGCGAGTTGGGCGTCGCCGAAGAAGGTGGCTGCAACCAGGAACCCGAGGAAGATGACCGCCCCGGTCCACACCATGCGCATGCGCGGCTCCCTCAGGTAGTACCTGAGTTCCTTGCGTGCGACGACCAGGACCGTCGACCATCCGAAGCTCTCGGCGAAGCCTCTGCCGAATGATCGGCGGGACACGGTGGTGACCTCGGGCGTGGTGAGGAGTCGCTGGACTATCCAGAACCAGAACGCCAGCAGTGCCCCCAGCCATCCAAGCGAGATCACCAGGCCGGATACGACTCCCCAGGGGTCACCGGCGTGCGCAGACAGGATCGCAGACTGGGCCCCGGCAGGCGGGACGAGGATCCGGAACGGTGACAGCGGATACTTCTCAACCGCTCCGACCAGGCCGTGTTCCCCGACGGCGGCAGCGATCGACCGCTGCAGCAGGAATCCGGCCAGCCCCAGTGCGGCGATGATCACCATGATCAGGTCTCTGCCGCGCCTGCTGCGCACTAGAGCACTCACTACGGCGGTGAAGGCCTGGCCGCTCACTATGAGGATGGCCAGGATCAATGCGCCCGCAACGATCGTCACCGGAGTGGCGAGCCAGCCGCTGAAGGTGAAAGCGGTCACCGCGAGGAGCATCAGAGGGACGATGATTGGTGGAGTCACCAGCCCGGCCGAGAGGAGCCCGCCGAGCAGCTGGCGGCGCTCGAACGGCATCAGAGAGAACTTGTTGGGATCGAGAGTCTCGTCGAGCGGGAACACGATGACCGGCACTGTGGTCCACAAGATCCACAACAGTGCCATCACCCAGATCGAGAACTCGCCGCGATTGACTCCCGATAGACCGGCGGCGGTCGAACCGTACCAACGGGACAGGGACCAACCACCCCAGATGATCAAGGTGAGGACGAGCGGTAGCCCGATGGCCCGCTGCCGGTCGTGGCGGACGCCGTTGACCAACAGCCTCCACTTCAGCCAGACGAGGCGTCGAGCCAATCCAGGCCTCCCGGGGTCTCTTCGGCACCGACCGCGGCCAGGAAGGCGTCCTCGACACTCGATGCCGAGTAGTGGTCGAGGAGTTGCTGGCGGGGTCCCTCGATGATGAGGGCGCCGTCGACCATGATTCCGATTCTCGAGCACAGCCGCTCGACCAGTTCCATCACATGCGACGAGAACACCACGGTCGCCCCTCGCTCCGTGTAGCCCTGCAGCAGACTGCGGATCAGCCGGGCGCTGACCGCGTCGACCCCCTCGAAGGGCTCGTCGAGGAACAGGACCGGCGGAGCATGGATGACGGCTGCCGCCAGCGCCACCTTCTTCCGCATTCCGCGCGAGTAGTCCGTGATCAGACCGTGCGCCGCCTCGGCCAGATCGAGGGCCTCGAGCAGTTCGTTCCTGCGCCGCAACGCCTCGTTTCTCGGCAGCCCGTGGGTCGCAGCAGTGAAATCGAGCAGTTCGGCTCCGGTGAGCCGCTCGTAGAGGTTGAACTCCTCGGGAAGTACGCCGATGCGCCGTTTCACCTCGATCGGCTTCGACCACGTATCGAACTCCCCGATCCCTGCACGACCGGCATCGGGTCGAAGTAGCCCGACGATCATCTTTATCGTCGTCGTCTTTCCGGCACCGTTGGGACCGAGGAGACCGTAGAACTCGCCGGGTTCGATCGCCAGATCGACCCCGTTGACGGCGGTCTTCTTGCCGAAATGCCTGACCAGGCCTTCCGCCCAAACGGCAGGTTTCGAATCTGTCGCCATCGGTTATCTGTCTTCCCGTCGCGCGCAACCTAGGAACCCAGTATCGGCCATTTGCCGCCACTATTGAGAACTGATCGGCGGTAGCCCGCGGCAGGGCTCCTCGGATCGCTGAGGAACCGGGCGTCGCTATGCTCGCTCAGGTGGAATACCAGGCGCTATATCGCAAGTACCGGCCCCAGCGTTTCTCGGAGATCATCGGCCAGGGCCATGTGACCGAAACCCTGGCCCGGGAGGTCGTGGAAGACAAGGTCGCTCACGCCTACCTGTTCGCAGGCCCGCGGGGAACAGGCAAGACGACCGCAGCCCGAATCCTCGCCAAGTCGTTGAACTGCACCAATCGCCAGGACGGCGGAGAGCCGTGCAATGTGTGTTCTTCGTGTGTCGGGATCACGGAGGGGTCGTCCCTCGACGTGATCGAACTCGATGCCGCCTCACACAACAGTGTCGACGACATCCGCGACATGCGGGTGAGCGTGTCGACCGTTGCCTCGGCAGGCGGCGCCAAGCGAGTGTTCATCCTCGACGAAGCGCACATGCTTTCGAAGGCTGCCGGCAATGCACTGCTGAAGACACTCGAAGAGCCTCCGGCACACGTCCACTTCGTTCTGGCCACAACCGAGCCCTACAAGCTGCTCGACACGATCCGGAGCCGGGCCCAGCGTTTCGACTTCCACCCGGTATCGATAGGCGTGCTCGTGAAGCACCTCGACTCCATCTCGGACATCGAGGGCTATCGGCGGTCCGAGGAAGCGCTCGTCGCGGTTGCCCGGCATGCCCGAGGGTCCGTGCGCGACTCGATGAGCTTGCTCGAGCAGGTCGCCGCTCTGGGCGAATCGAGCGTTGAGGTGGCCGGCGTGAACCGTGCCCTGGGGCTCGCCGACCGCGAGGTCTACAGCCGGCTCGGCTCGGCCGTGGCCGACCTGGACGCCCGGTCTGCCCTGGAGATGGTGGCGACCCTGTCGGCTGAGGGTGCCGATCTCCGCAGGTTCGCCGCCGAGGCGATTGCGTTCTTCCGTGGAGTGTTTCTCGTCAAATACGCTCCGAATCTCTCCGAAGTCGTGGACGAATCGGAAGATGTCATCGACGACTGGCGGCGTGTGGCCGACGAGCTATCTGCTTCCGACGTGCTCCGCGTGCTCGACATCATGTCGGAGGCCCTGATTCAACTGCGAGAAGGCCGGGAAGAGCGGCTGATGATCGAACTGGCTCTCCTGAAGATGACCCGTCCGGAGGTCGCGTCCGATCCGTCGTCGCTTGCCGCCCGGCTCGAACACCTGGAGCAGCGCATGAAGCGGATGACCGCCGGTGCGGCGGCAGCACCGCAGATTCCCGTTCCGAAACCCCTTCCGGCCGCGCCGGAACCGGTTGCCGTCCCGGCTTCCCGGGGGAAGGCTCCCGAGGAGGAGGTCGTTGCTCCTTCTGCTTCGGTCGCCGACGGCGCCGCAGACGAATCCCCGGAGGATTCGACTGAGGAGCCGGCCCCGGTCCCGGAAGCGGCCGCTTCGAAGGGGCCCGCCGCTACCACCGGAGAGGTCACCTTCCTCGACCTCCAGTCCGTCTGGCCCGCGCTGGTTGCCGGCGTTCGGGACATTCTGGGCTCGCGTCGCTATGCCCTCTTCCGCGAATCCAGCCCGGGAGCGGTCGAAGGCTCGATCCTGGTGATGCACCTGCCCGAGCACCGGAGTTTTCACCTGCAACAGCTGAAATCCGACAACGTGGTGGCGGCGATCGTGGCAACGAAGGCTTCGGAACTCCTCGGTGTAGAAGTGACGGTCGAGTTCCGGACGGACGGGGAGCCGCAGCTCCCGGTGGTCCGTGAGGTACCGGTGATACCCGACAAGGACGACCTCGCCGAGGCCCCGGAAGAAGGAACCGATCCGACCAGCCTGATGTCCGAGTTCCTCGGAGCAGAGGTTGTCGAAGAGGTAGAGAACGACTAGGTGTCGGGTGCCGGCACCGCCGGTCGCCGGCCCATCGTGAGGACGGAGCCGTCCTGCCTCTCGAAGGACGAGGCTGAAGCCGGAGTGGTGATACCCTCTGACCATGGGAATGCGACCTCAAGACATGCGCAAGCTGATGCAGCAGGCGCAGCAAATGCAGGAACAGCTAGCCGCTGCTCAGGACGAACTCGCCTCAGCCACGTTCGAGGGGAGCGCCGGCGGCGGTGTGGTCAAGGCCACGGTGACGGGATCGAACGAGATCGTCTCGGTTGAGATAGATCCCTCGGTGATCGATCCGGAGGATCCCGAGATGCTCGGCGATCTGGTGGTGGCAGCAGTCAACCAGGCGATCAAGAACGCGGCCGATGCCGCCCAGCAGTCACTCGGCGGGCTGGCCGGAGGCCTTGATCTCGGTGGCTTGCTCGGCTGATGTTTGAGGGGCCGATTCAACGGCTTATCGATGAGCTCGCTCGACTTCCCGGGATCGGCCGAAAGTCTGCTCAGCGTCTTGCCTTCCACCTCCTGAACGCCGAGGATGCCGACGCGCAGCGTCTGGCAAGCGCCATCGTCGACATGCGCACCCAGGTCCGGCTGTGCAGCCGGTGCTTCAACGTCACGGGTGCAGAGGAATGCTCGATCTGCCGGGACCTGCGCCGGGATCCCACCCTCGTTTGTGTTGTCGAGCGGGCGCAGGACATCGTGGTCATCGAGAAGACCCAGGAGTTTCGCGGCCGCTACCACGTTCTGGGCGGCGCCCTCTCACCGATCGACGGTATCGGCCCCGGCCAGTTGCGGATCGCTGAGCTCAAGCACCGGATACCGAACGAGGGCGTGCAGGAACTGATCGTGGCGACCAACCCGACCATCGAGGGCGACACGACCGCCATGTACCTGGCGCGCGAGCTGAAGCCGCTCGGGGTCCGGGTGACCCGGTTGGCCAGCGGACTCCCCGTGGGCGGGGACCTCGATTACGCAGACGAACTCACCCTCGGCCGGGCCCTGGTGGGCCGGCAGGAGATATAGGCGAGACACGGCCCGCAGGCGGCGCCCGAGCCACGGGCGATCCAGACGATGGGCGTCGCCTAGCCTCCCAGCATGAAGATCCTCCTCATTGAGCCCTACTTCGGCGGCTCGCATCGGGTCTGGGCGGAGGGCTACGCGGCGCACAGCAGCCACGAAGTCCGCCTTCTGACGATGCCGGCGAGGTTCTGGACCTGGCGGATGCGGGGCGGCGCAATCACGCTGGCGCATGAGACGGAGCTGTGGGTTGAAGAGAACGGCCGCCCCGACCTGGTGGTGGCGAGCGACATGCTGGACCTTCCCGCCTATCTGGGGGCGGCTCGCCGGGTGCTGGGCGGCACGCCGGCAGCCCTCTATCTCCACGAAAGCCAGTTCACCTACCCCTGGTCGCCGCAACTGCGCACCGACCTCCAGTACGCCTACGTCAACTGGTCCTCGATGCAATCGGCCGACCTGATTCTGTTCAACTCGGCGTTTCACATGAAGGTCGTGTTCGAGAGCCTGCCCAAGTTCCTTCGCCAGTTTCCCGACTCCACCCATGAGCATCTGGTCGGCGAGGTCCGGGAACGATCGGCGGTTCTGCACGTCGGCATCGATCTGCGACGATTCGATCGGGTTCCCTCCTCCCGGGGCGACGGCGCCCCGCTGATCCTGTGGAACCAGCGCTGGGAGCACGACAAGGATCCGGCTGCCTTCTTCCGGGCTGTGTTCGGACTCGCAGACGACGGTGTCGAGTTCAGGCTTGCCGTGTGCGGTGAGAACTTCCGGCAGATGCCCGAGGAGTTCGCGGAAGCCGAGCGGCGGCTTGCCGGCCACCTCGTCCACTTCGGTTTCGCGGCGGAGGACGAATATGTGCGGCTGCTCCGCGCGGCGGACGTCGTCGCCAGCACGGCGCTCCACGAGTTCTTCGGCATAGCGATTGTCGAAGCCGCCTACGCGGGAGCCTTCCCGGTGCTGCCCGACCGGCTCTCCTACCCGGAGTTGTTTCCCGAGACCCTTCACGAACGGGTGCTCTATCCGGAGGGCGGTCTTCAGGAGCGCCTCCGGTGGGCACTCACGCATCCTGCCGAACGCATGACGGTGGCGGCGGAGTTGAAGCAGTCGCTGACGGCGTTTGACTGGTCGGTGCTGGCCCCCCGCTACGACAGGCTTCTGGCAGCGCTGGCGTAGCGCTACCGTTCCGGACTCATGCAGCACGTTGTCTGGGACTGGAACGGGACCCTCCTGAACGACCTCCAGCAGGTCGTTCTGTCCGTCAACGCCGCCCTCGCGTCGGTGGGCGTCGGCCCGATCGATGCCGACGGTTACCGGGCCGGATACACCCGCCCGGTCGTGCTCTTCTACGAGCACCTTCTCGGCCGTCCGGTCGGCGACGAAGAGTGGGAGCGGCTGGACATCACTTTTCACGACGCCTACCGGGAGGCGCTGGCCGGCGCCGAACTGGCCCCCGATGCTCTGGAAGCGATGGACCGGGTCGAAGCGGCCGGGTGGACCCAGTCGCTGCTCTCGATGTTCCCGCACAACGAACTGCTCGCTGCTCTCGACGAACACGGCATTGCGGACAGGCTCCTGGCCGTTGACGGCTTGCGAGGGGGGCGCGGCGAGCGGAAGTACGGCAGTCTCGTGAAACATCTGGAGCACGTCGCCCCCAAGCTCGGCGGCCGAATCGACCCGAAGACGGTGGTCATGATCGGAGACGCTCTCGATGACGCCGATGCCGCCGAGGGACTCGGAATCAGATGTGTCCTCTACGCCAGCGGATCCCACCCGCGCGAGAAGCTCGAAGCCTCGGGTCACCCGGTGGCCGGCTCGCTCATCGAGGCGCTGGCCCTGGCCGGGATCACAAGCTGACTCGATCCGCCTGCGCCTCGAATGTGTTTGCGCCTCAGGGCTGGAAACGCGTGAAGATCGGCTGACACTGCGCCATGGCAGCCTGGAAGGCCGGATCGTTCGGATCTATGTTCTCGCCCATCTCGAACAGGCCGCCGAACCCGTCTCCCGAGAAATCGGGATCCGGCATGTCGTAGCCGTTGTCGCGCATGCAGGTAGCGAACTCGAGGAACGTGTCCTGCAACTCGACGAGGTCGGGAAGCTGTCCGCCTCCGAACTGGACACCTTCCAGGAACTCGGAACAAGCATCCAATGCGGCTTCGATGTTGGCGCGGATCTCCTCGGGCGTCGAGCCAAACGTCGTCATGTCCAGATCGTCCATCGAGAGGTTTCCGTCGGCGTCGACCGTCGGATCAGGAAAATCGAGGCCTTGATCGCGCATGCACTGCGTGAGTTTGAGGGCCTGTTCCTCGCTCATTTGCGAGAGACTGGTCGCCTCGGTGGTTGCCGGAGCGACCGTTGTCGTGGTGTCCTCGAGGGTGGCGATGGTGTCCGCGCTCCCGTCTCCCCCACAAGCCGAGGCAAAGAGCGCGAGACCGGCAAGGGTCATGATCAATCGGCGGTTCATGAACACATTCTCGCAGGCTCACGGCCAACTCGAACATGCGGCGGTTCCAGATCATGGGTTCTGCCCCACCAGATGATTGGCCTACCGGACCACGACTCGATTACAGAAGCTGGAACCCAAGACCTAGAACTCAGAACCTTGAACCCGGAACTTCTGCGTCTCAGTCGTACACCAGGGCGCTGATCTTGCGCAGGCGGGTGAAATCGTGGCGGGCGTGCATCGATCGGACGGACCCGGTTTTCGAGCGCATGACGACCGAGTGGGTGCGGGCTCCGTCGCCGAAGAACTCCACTCCCTGCAGAAACTCCCCGGTCGTGACTCCGGTGGCTGCAAAGAAGACATTGTTCGACCGGACCAGATCTCTCTGGGTGAGCACGGTGTCGAGATCGAGGCCGTTGTCCAGTGCGTACTGCCGCTCAGAGTCGTCGCGCGGCCAGAGGCGCGCCTGTATCTCGCCGCCCATGCATGTCAACGCGGCGGCGGCAATGACGGCTTCCGGGGAGCCGCCGACACCGAGCAAGATATCGATTCCCGTCGCCTCGTCGGCTGCGGAGATCGCGCCCGAGATGTCGCCGTCCCTGATGAGGCGGATTCGTCCGCCGACCCTGCGCACGGCGTCGATGTACTTGGCGTTGCGCGGCCGGTCGAGAATTATGGCAGTCAGGTCGTTGATGTCCTTTCCCCTCGCATCGGCGACCACGTGCAGGTTGTGCTCTACCGGAGCGTCGAGATCGATCTTGCCGGCGGCCGCCGGCCCAACCGCGATCTTGTCCATGTAGACCACGGAGCCCGGTGAGTACATAGACCCGCGTTCTGCCATTGCGATCACTGCAAGGGCACCCGGCATGCCCTGAGCCGACAAAGTGGTCCCGTCGATCGGATCGACGGCGATATCCACCTCCGGCCCGTTGCCGTTGCCCACCCGCTCGCCGTTGAAGAGCATCGGGGCCTCGTCCTTCTCGCCCTCGCCGATGACGACGACGCCGTCAATGTCGATGGAGGCGAGGATCGCACGCATCGCATCGACCGCGGCGCGGTCGACGCCCTCTTTGTCACCCCTGCCTTGCCAGCGAGCGGCAGCCATGGCGGCGGTTTCCGTCACATGAGCCAGATCGAAGGCCAGATTGCGGTCCGGTGTCTCGATCACTTCATGCCACCTTCACGATCAAGGCGTCGCCCTGACCTCCGCCGCCGCACAGGGTCGCCGCGCCGATGCCGCCTCCGCGCCGGCGCAGGGCGTTGATCAGCGTGACGACCAGGCGGGCTCCGGTTGCCCCGATCGGGTGACCCATCGCGACTGCACCGCCGTTGACGTTCACCTTCTCGTGGGGGATGTCGAGCATCCTGGCCGACCACAGCGAAACGGCGGCGAACGCTTCGTTGATCTCGACCAGATCGAGGTCGGACGCCTCCATTCCGGCCTTCTTGAGCGCCACTTGCAGCGCTTCTGCCGGTCGCTCGTGCAGCGTGGCGTCCCGTCCTCCTATCTGTCCGTAGGCGATCACTTCCGCGAGGATCGGCAGGCCGGCGGCCTCCGCGGCCCTGCGGTCGGCAGCAACGACCGCTGCGCCTCCGTCGGAGATCTGAGAGGCGTTCCCGGCTGTGATGGTTCCCTCTTCGATGAAGGCCGGTCGCAGACGACCGAGCGACTCGGCGGTCGTGCCGGCTCGTACACCCTCGTCGGTGTCGAAGACCACGGGGTCACCCTTGCGTTGCCGGATCGAGATGGGGACGATCTCGTCCGCGAAAGCGCCGTTCTCGGCGGCTGCGATCGTGCGTGCGTGGCTCGCCGCCGACCATTCGTCCTGTTCTTCCCGGCTGATGCCGAGCTGCCGGTTCTTCATGTCCGAACTCTCGCCCATGGTGCACTGGTCGAAAGCGCAGAAGAGACCGTCGTGCAGCATCACATCGACGAGAGTTGCATCGCCCAGGCGACTGCCGGCGCGTAGCTCGCGCAGCACGTGAGGTGCGTTCGTCATCGACTCCATGCCGCCCGCCACGACAAACGACGACTCGCCGAGGCGGATCGACCGATCGGCATGGCCGATGGCCGCGAGTCCGGAAAGGCATACCTTGTTGATCGTGATCGCCGGAACGGTCATCGGGATGCCCGCCCGGGTGGCGGCGACCCGCGAAGTTATCTGACCCTCTCCTGCCTGGAGGACCTGTCCGAAGATGACCTCGTCCACCTTGTTGGCTTCCAGGCCCGAGCGCTCCAGCGCACCCTCAATGGCTCTCGCGCCGAGATCAACGGCACGCAGTGCTGCGAGGCTCCCCGAGAACTTGCCGATCGCCGTTCGGGCGATCCCTGTGATAACTGCACCCATTACTGGTCACCTCCTGCGACGAGACTACCCGGGTAACCCGGCGTCCTCCCCGGTAGTCTCAGTCCCAGTGAAGCTAATCAATCTCGATCATGTTGCAATTGCCGTGCCGGACCTCGACCAGGCGATCGCCGAGTACAGGCGTCAGTACGAGGTGGAGCCACTCTTCCGCGAGGTCGTCGAGGAACAAGGTGTCGAGGAAGCAATGATCCCGCTCGGCGGGTCGTTCGTGCAGCTCATTCGACCGCTCCGCGCGGACTCTCCGGTGGGGCGTTTTCTTGCCAGGAACGGGCCGGGTCTTCACCATGTCGCCTACGCGGTGGCCTCGATCGAGGACGCTCTCGACCATTTGAGGAGCGAAGGGATCCGTCTCGTGGACGAATCCCCCCGTATCGGTGGGAGGGGAGCCAAGATCGCCTTCGTCCATCCGAAGGAACTGGCCGGGACCCTCATCGAACTGGTCGAGACTGATGAATAGCGAGATCCGGGTGCGCGGCGGCGTCGGACCCCAGGAGGCGGCTGCCATCCTGGCTGCCGTTCAGCTACTTCTCGAGGAAGAGGCCGCATCACAGGCGATGATCGCCCCCCGCAACGTTCCGACGGCCTGGGTGCGGTCGAGCCGGCGACGGGTCGTGAAACCTGCCAGGCACACATCCACTTCTCTGAGCCCCCACGGAATCGCCGACGGCCAGATCCGGTAGGGGGAGCCCTGCCGGGCACCGGTTCCGCATTTCGGGTTCCGGGTGTTCGGGTTCCGCCGTCCCGGGCCGGTGGACCAATGGCCGATCAATCGAGTGGCGCCGATGCTCCTCGGCCGCGCCGCAAACCCTCCAGTTCCGGCGCGCGCATCGCTCGTGCGGAACCCAGGAACACTGTTCCGACTACGAGGGCGCCCACCGCCAGTGCGGCCAGTGACCGCCAGAAGCCTGACAAGGCGATATCTCCGGTGACGGACGATACCGCCCACCAGCCTGCGGCCGCCGCCAGACCGGCCGCCACCGCGCTGCGACCTATTGAGGCGAGCAGAGGTTGAAGCTCACCGCCGCCCGTTCTCCGGTACCAGACCGAGGCCATCATCAGGGTATAGAGCGTCATGGCGAGAGTGCTGGCCAATGCCATGCCGGGAGTCCCCATCACGTCGAAAAGCCATATGTAGAGCCATACTCCGGCGGCCGTGCCGATGGTTCCGGTGATCACCGGCACCCACATCTCCCGGCGGGCGTAGAAGCCGCGGGCGTACAGCTGGTGGGCTCCCCAGACCGGGATGCTGAACGCGTAGGGAACGAGGGCCGCCGCAGTTCCGATTGTCGCCGCGTTCGTGAACTCTCCGCGCTCGAAGACCAGCCGGACGGCAGGTTGCGAAGCGGCGAGAACAGCCGCGGTCGCCGCAGCGCCCACGAAGACCGTGTACTGGAGCGCCTTGCGCAGAGTCGCCGCCAACTCCGCATGACGGCCCTCTGCGAAGAGGCTCGCCAGGAACGGATAGGCTGCTACGCCGGCCGCCTGGGCGATCATGCCGACCGGCAACATGTTGAGCCTTCGAGCCAGACCGAGTTGGGTGATCGAACCTTCGCCGGCCCATTGGCCGAATATCCGCACGAACTGCTCGTCGAGCACGGCGATCGACTGCCCGAGCATCAGGGGGAGCGCCAGCACGGCGTACTCCCAGAGAGACGGATGCCGCCAGCGCGTGCCCGGCATCCAGCGCAGGCCGGCCCGTTTCGCCCCGACGACCTGAAGGGCGAAGTTACCGAGGATGGCTCCGGCCAGGGCTCCGTAGACGAACCCCGCCGGCGAAGGTTTCCCGATGGCCCAACTGATGAGACCTCCGGCGATGATGCTCAGGTTGTAGACGAGTGGGGCCAGCGCGGGGATCAGGAACCGTCTGCGGGCGTACTGGACGGCCATCAACAGCGAGCCGACGAGGAAGAACAACTGAGCCGGAGCAACGACCCTCGTCAGTGCGGCCACCTCATCGAGCTGCACGTCGGATAGGCGTTTGGCTGCATCGGACACGGGCAGCCAGTCTGAGAGTCCGACGAACAGCAACTCAACCAGCGGTCGGGCGAAGACGATCGTGGCGACGGTGAGTGCCGTCATCACCACCACAACCGGACGGACCACTGCAGCAAACGATCGCCAGGCGCCGTCCTCGTCGTCGTCGACGAAGTAGCGGGAGAGGATCGGAATGAAAGTGATCGTCATGTACCCGCCTGCCATGAGATAGAACAGCAGATCGGGAATGAAGAAGGCGGCGAAATAGATGTCCCCGGCCGCCGTTGCGCCGAGGAGGTTGGCGATGAGGAGATCGCGCAGCAGGCCCAGGATGCGAGAGAGCACGATCCCGCCGGAGACGAGCAACGCCGCCTTGCCGATGGTCGTTCGCCGGCTCATGACGGCAGCGCGGCCCGAGCCGCGCTCAGTTCCTCGAGCACTTCGTCGGCGACGACAAGATCACCCCAGCCGGTGCCCAGCTGAAGGCCCTCTTTGTAGGTCCCGTGGTAGTCGGAACCCCCAGAAGGGATCATTCCGAAGGATCTCGTCACCGCGGCCAGTGCCTCTCGTTCGTCGGGGGAGTATTCGGGGTAGTAGCAGTCGATGCCGGCCAGCCCCAGGCCGGCAAGGTAGCCGAACGCTTCACGAAACTGGGCTTCGGACTCGAGGCCCATCGTGTACGGATGGGAGAGAATCGGCAGCGCTCGTGACCGCAGGGCTAGTTCGATGGAATCCTCAGGGGTGAGGCGCTCGCGAGGCACATAGGCCGGCCGCCCGTTGCCCAGGTAGTCATCGAATGCGGCGCGCATGTCCTCCGCCACCCCCTTGCGGATCAGCACGGCGGCGATGTGCGGCCTGCCGGTTACGCCGGTGCCCGCCTCCTCCGCCACCTCTTCATTCGTGATATCGATCCCGAGACCGTTGAGCTTCTCGACGATGCGGTCGTTCCGGGTCGCCCGGGCCCCCCGGATACGGGCCAATCGGTCCTGGAGCGGGCCTTCCCCCGGTTCGAGGAACAACACGACCATGTGCAAGGTCCCCGGTGCCCACTCACACGAGATCTCGATGCCGGGGACGACGTCGAGGCCGAGCCGGGCACCTGCGGAGCGCGCCTCCTCTATGCCATCCTGGGTGTCGTGATCGGTCAGCGCCAGCGCGGACAGCCCGGCGGAACGGGCCTTCTCGATGAGCGCTGTGGGCGAGTCCGACCCATCGGAAAACCGGCTGTGGGTGTGGAGGTCGACGGGCATATCCGCCGGGCAGAGTAGCGACACGAGGCACTCGTTCCGGCCATCATGACGGGATACCATTCCCACTAGGGAGGCACAGACGACCACCGGTCACACACCCTACATCCGCTTCGACGATCTGCGACCGCATAGCCGGCGGTCGTTCACGATGTCCGGCGAGGCGCAGATTCTCATAGCGAAGTCGGCACGCGAGGTAGCCGGTGTGCTCGATGCGGCCGAGCAGGCGGTGGCGGGCGGACGCTGGGTGGCCGGTTTCGTTTCCTATGAGGCGGCGCCCGGTCTCGATCCTGCACTCCGTGTTGAGCCCTCGGCGGGCACCGCCTTCGACGAGCTCCCGGCGGCGTGGTTTGCCGTGTTCCCCGACCGCCGACCGGCCGACGACTCGAATGCCGAGAGCTATTCCCTCGGCAGCTGGAGTGCCGCCGTCAGCGAATCCGACCACCGTTCGTCGGTCCATCGAATCCTGGAGCACATCCGGCAGGGCGATACATATCAGGTCAATCTGACCTTCGGCCTCTCGACCCCCTTCACCGGCGGCGCTCGATCGTTCTACCTCGACCTGATCGCCGCGCAAACGTGCGGATACGGGTCATATATCGACACCGGGCGATGGCAGATTGCGTCGGCCTCGCCCGAGTTGTTCTTCGAGTGGAGCGATGAGCGGATCGTCTGCCGCCCCATGAAGGGCACCGTGCGGCGCGGATTGCTCACTGCGGAGGACGAGGAGCAGCGCCTCGCATTGCTGGCGTCCGAGAAGGACCGGGCCGAGAACGTGATGATCGTCGACATGGTTCGCAACGACCTCGGCCGGGTGGCGGTAGTCGGCTCTGTCGACACTCCGGTCCTGTTCAGCGCCGAGAAGTACGACACGGTCTGGCAACTCACCTCCACCGTGACGGCGCGAACAACTCCGGGCACCTCGCTGCGGTCGGTCTTCGAAGCACTGTTCCCGAGCGCGTCGATAACCGGCGCACCAAAGGTCGCCACGATGGAGATCATCAGCGCACTCGAGGGACACCCGCGCGGGGTCTATTGCGGCACCATCGGATTCGGCGGTCCCGGGCCAACGGGCCGTCCTGAGTGGGCGTTCAACGTCGCAATCCGTACGGTCGTGCTGGATCGCCGGCGCGGGGTGGCGCATTACGGGACCGGGGGCGGCGTCACGATCGATTCAACCGCCGAGGGCGAGTATCGAGAGGCATTGCTCAAAGCAGAGGTTCTGGCACGACGCACTGCCGACTTCCGCCTTCTGGAGACGATGCGGTGGGAGCCGGCGTCCGGATTCTGGCTTCTCGACCGGCACCTGGATCGCCTGGTGGACTCGGGCTGGTACTTCGACATCCCCCTCGATCGAGAGAAGGTCTTGACGGACCTCCAGCGGGCGGTCGCCGGTTTGGACGCCCCTTCCGTCCTGCGCCTCGTAGTCGACCGTACGGGGTCGATCTCGATCGATGTTGCAGCCCTGCCGGCTGCGGATACCGGGGTCAGGCTGGCGGTGGACGACCGGCCGATCGACCGCCGGGACCCGCTCCTCTACCACAAGACAACCGGACGGCGCGTGTACAACGAGGCGGCGGCCCGGCATCCCGGAGCAGACGACGTCGTGTTGTGGAATGAGTCAGGACAGGTCACCGAAACGACGATCGGGAACCTGGCCGTGCTGGTGGACGGAATCTGGTGGACGCCGCCCGTGTCGAGCGGGTGCCTGCCGGGAACGTATCGGGCCGAACTACTCGAGGAGGGGAAGCTTCGCGAGCGGGTGATCACCACCGGTGAGCTTCGTTCTGCCGGCTCGATCGCGCGCCTCAACTCGGTGAGAGGCTGGGAAATGGCGGCTCTGGCCGGATAGCTCCCCGTGCTCCGAGGGCCGCCCATTCTCCGGCCACGGGCGAGAGAGACAGGCGGATTTCGCGTTCTCGTTCCGGGATGCGAAGGTCCGGGGGACCGAACTCAGATAGTCAGGCTGCTACCTGCCACCTGCTACGGCGTGACCTCAACATCGACCCGCTCGATGAACAAGCCCTCCATGGGCACGCTCTGCTCGCCTCCGCGGAACTCCTTGGGGAGGGCCTCGATGGCGTCCATGGTGGCGTCGGAGTCGACGGTCCTGCCGAACACGGAGTAGCTGGGGCCGAGCGGGTAATCCTCGAACATGATGAAGAACTGGCTACCGGCACTGCCCGGCGCCCCGCTGTTCGCCATTGCCAGTGTTCCCTTCGGGTAGGGAGACACGGCAGACGCCAGCTCATCGGGCAGCAGGTAGCCGGGGTTGCCGGTTCCGGTCGCCGTCGGGTCGCCGCCCTGCAGCATGAATCCTTCGACGATGCGATGGAAAGCCTGTCCTGTGAAATAGCCCTGACGGGCCAGGAACACGAACGAGTTGACGGTCTCGGGCGCGGCTGCCGGATCGAGCTCCAGAACGATGTCACCGCACGACGTGACGATGGTCGCGACTACCCGATCGGAGGGATCTATGCCTTGATCCTCCGGGGCGTCGAAGGTCATCGGCTCGACCGGATCGGGCAAAGTCCCGCCGCAGGCGACCGGCAGCGTCCGGTAGTCGTCGTAACCCGACGGTATCTGCACGTCGGGGCCGGCGGCTGCCGTGGTAGCGGTGGTACTCGTCGAAGTCGAGTCGGTCGTGCTCGTCGAGGCCGGGATGGTTGTACTCGTCGAGGTATCAGCGGTCGCGTCGTCGTTTCCGCTCAGCAGCGAGTTGACACCGAGGACTATGACGACGATCACGAACAATATGACGACTTGAGTGATCCGGCGGCGCAGTGCTTTGGCTCGAGCTGCTTTGCGCTCTGCTTCGAGACGCTTCTGGCGGTTCACTTTTTGTCGTTCGCGTTTTTCGTGGCTCACGGGCGGGAACTATAGGCGCGTCTGAAGAGGTTTCCGCCACCGTTACACTCGTTCTTCGACATTAATCAGGAGTGGCCGGATGGCCTTGATCGTTCAGAAGTACGGCGGCACCTCGGTGGCCGATGCAAGCCGCCTCAAACAAGTTGCACATCGGATCGCCGCCACCCGCCGCGCAGGCAACCAGGTGATCGTGGTGGTCTCCGCGATGGGTTCGACCACCGACGACCTGATTGCGCTGGCCGATCAGGTGAACACCAGTCCGCCGGCCCGCGAGATGGACATGCTGCTCACCGCCGGTGAGCGCATCTCCATGGCCTTGCTGGCCATGGCCATCCATGCCGAAGGTCTCGAAGCCGTGAGCTTCACCGGTTCCCAGGCCGGCATCCTGACCAGCGAAGCACACGGCGAAGCCAAGATCGAGGAGATTCGCGGATTCCGAGTCCAGGAGTCACTCGATGAGGGCAAGGTCGTCATCGTCGCCGGTTTCCAGGGGGTGTCGCCCCGAACCAAGGAGATCACAACACTCGGACGGGGAGGCTCGGATGCCTCGGCAGTTGCTCTGGCGGCTGCTTTCGGGGCGGACGTTTGTGAGATCTGTACAGATGTCGACGGCGTCTTCACGGCCGACCCGAGAATCGTTCCCAACGCCAGGAAACTCGACGAAATCTCAACCGAAGAGATGCTCGAACTCGCCGCCACCGGCGCCGGCGTGCTCATGGCGCGCTCGGTGGAGTTCGGACGTCGTTTCAACATCCCTATCCACGTGCGGTCTTCGTTCAGCGACGCGCCGGGTACCTGGGTCAAGGAGAAGACCATGGAACAAGCCATCATCAGCGGAATCGCTCACGACAAGTCGGAGGCGAAAGTAACGGTTCATGGAGTTCCGGATCGGCCGGGTATTGCAGCCAGTCTGTTTGAGCCCATGGCGAAGGCTGAGATCAATATCGACATGATCGTTCAGAACGTTTCCATCGACGGCTCGACGGACATCAGCTTCACGGTCCCGAGAGCCATGTCGGCGGTCGCTCTCGGCGTCACCGAGCAGGTCGCAGCCGAGATCGGCGCGGCCGGAGTCGACATCGACAACGACATCGCCAAGGTCTCGCTCGTCGGAGCCGGCATGAAATCGCACCCGGGTGTGGCCGCCAAGGTCTTCAGGGCGTTGAGCAATGCGGACATCAACATCGAGATGATCTCCACGTCGACCATCCGCATCTCCTGCGTCGTTCGGTCGGATCGGGTGGAGGACGCGGTCCGGACCTTGCACGAGGCGTTCGAGGACGAACTGGCCGGAGCGCAAGCCGATGCCTGACAAGAACGTTGCGATTGTCGGGGCGACCGGTGCCGTCGGCAGGGCCATGCTGTCGATTCTGACCGAACGGGATTTCCCCGTGGGGCGACTGCGCCTGATGGCCTCCGCCCGTTCGGCCGGACAGAAGATAGAGACGGTCTGGGGAGAGGTCGAGGTCGAGGATCTGTCCATCGCCGATCCGACGGGAATCGACATCGCTCTCTTTTCGGCCGGCGGTGGTCGGTCCAGGGAGTACGCCCCCGCCTTCGCCGGCGCCGGTGCGGTGGTGATCGACAACTCATCGGCGTTCCGCATGGATGAACGTGTTCCGCTGGTTGTAGCGGGAGTCAACGATCACGCCGCGAGCGCCAACGAGGGCATCATCGCCAATCCGAACTGCACGACCATGACGATGCTCATGGGAGTGGCTCCTCTGCACCGGGCCGCAGGGCTGGTCCGGATGGTCGCCTCGTCGTATCAGGCTGTGTCGGGCTCCGGCAAGACCGGTGTAGACGAACTGTCCCGCCAGATCCGTCTTCTGCAAGCCGACGAGGCGGCCCTCAACGATGGAACCTGGGTGGACCCGGGCGGCGACGTCTACGCCCGCCCGATCGGCTTCAACGTCTTGCCGTTGATAGGTAGTGCGGATCCGCACGGATACACCGACGAGGAGCTGAAACTGCTGAACGAGACGCGCAAGATCCTCGAGGCGCCTGCGATCGAAGCAGAGTCGACCTGCGTCCGCGTGCCGGTCGTGACGGGCCACGGCACGTCCGTTGCGCTGTGGTTTGAACGTCCGGTGGCTCCGGAAGAAGCGGTGCGGCTGATCGACGAAGCACCGGGTGTTCAGGTGTGGCTGGACAGGGTGCCTACTCCGCTCGATGCGGCGGGTACCGATGATGTGCTGGTGGGACGTATCCGGCCGACACTCGACGGCAGGGGCGGACTCAACATCTGGACGGTTGGTGACAACCTGCGCAAGGGCGCAGCCCTCAACGCAGTCCAGATCGCAGAGTTACTGGTCTAGTCGGCGTCAGATCGTCGCCGTAAGCGACCCATCCGATCGGTTGTAGGTTCTGGGTTTTGGTTGTAGGTATCCAACCCGGCACCTAAAACCTAAAACCCCAAAAACCCAATACCTCTCTCAGATGATGCAGAAGGTGCCGCCCATGTCGACCGCGTCTTCCTCCCCCGTGATCAGCGGGCAGAGTTCACGGTCGAACGGGACGATCTTCAAGGAAGCTCGAATCGAATGAGATGCGGGTTGGGTGATGCCGGCAGGAGCGTGGGTCGTCGTCGTTGTCGGCACCGGTGATGGGGGAGGAGCATCCCCTTGACAGAAGATCACGGAAACGTAGAGGTAGCCGTCGCTGCCGCGCTTTTGGGCCGCCCCGATCGAAGTCCACTTCGATGACGTGATCACCGACCAGTGCACTCCGCTCCTGGCGAACTCCTGAAAGATCATCTCGATGTTGGGGCCCATGCCGACGACTTCTCCTGCAGAGTCGCAGGTTCCGATGATCGGGCTCAGGTCCGAGTGAAACGGTTTCCCCGCGGCAGCCTGTGCGCTCGCCGACGCGCCGGCGAGTGACTGCGCCTCGCTCAGGGTCGGCAGGGAGCCGCCTCTTGCAGATGCGACGGCGGATTCGAGGTCGTTGGCGACGGCCGGTAGAGCGATCAGGGCAATGAGGGCGGCCGCGACTATGGAAAGAAATGGAAATCGACTCTTCACCCCGGGAGCCTAATCGCCCGGTTCCGGTGAGCGCTATCTCACGTACAGTTGCACGGCACAGAGCCGCACTTCGGACACCCATGGGCGTACCGGTCGAGCGCCCCTTCGATATCGATGCCCGCCTGGTTGGCGAGCGAGAACGTCCAGGCGAGGACGTCGGCGAACTCGTGAGACTGCTGATCCGGGTCGCCCTTGCGAAGCGACTGGGCGAGTTCACCCACCTCTTCGGTCAACCAGGCGACCGAGGCGGGGATCCCTCTGGCGCGATCGCGGTCACCGTAGGTGCGTTCCATCATGCGCTGAAACTCTGTGATCTCCATGCGATCTCCACTGTCACCCGGTTCCCGACCGATACCGGGCAGGATCGTAGCGCACCGGGCGGATGGGGATCTGAGCCCGTGACCGTCGGGTCCTACTGCTCGCCGACCTGTTCCATCAGTAGATCGGGCCTGTCGGTGATGATCCCGTCCACTCCCAGCGCGATGAATGTGGCCATGTCACCCGGATCGTTCACGGTCCACGGGATGACCCGGAGTCCGGCCTCATGAGCCTCCGCGATGCGCGGGGCGGTCAGCGTCGATGCTCGCGGTGACCAGATCGACGCCCCGCCGGCCGCAAGGCCGGGCAGGTCGACCGAACCGGTCGAGGTGAGCGCGGCCAGGGGGACCGTCGGATCAGCGGCATGCACAGCCCAGAGGGACCGATGGTCGAAGCTCTGGACGACGATGCGGCTCGCCAGGCCGAATCGATTCATCAGGTCGAGCAGTGCCAACTCGAACGGTCCGGCGTTGACCCCATCGAATCCATCTGCGATCGTCGAGGGGTCGTCGGGCCGCCGCTTCGTCTCGACGTTGAACCCGACCCGTGCTGCATTCTCTCGTTGTGAGTCGGTCTTGTCGTCCGACCCCGCGTAGCTATCGACGAACTCGAGCAGTTCGATCAGGGTCACGATCCGGAAGTCGTTCCCGGCGAGTTCCGTCGCCACGGCCAGCTGATCGGGCTGTCCCTCCGGGTCCGGGTTCCTGTCGCACTTGAACCAGTTGATCTGATCAGCCGTCAGCCGGGCGATCGCCCGATCCGCCTGTGATCCGGGGTCGTCGGGATCGGGGACCGTCGCAGGGGCACCCGCCCGCAACCCGCACTTGTCGGACTCGACCACCGGATCGTGCCAGATGACGATCTGCCCGTCCGCGGTGTAGTGCAGATCGAGTTCGAGTGTCGTCACACCGATATCCAGTGCCGTCTCGAAGGCCGGGAGGGTGTTCTCCGGCTGCAGGCCCCGTGCGCCTCGATGGCCCTGGACGTCGAACCCGTTGGAGGAAGGTGATGCAGGCTGCGAATCGGTGGGGGTACTCCGGCATCCGCTCGAGACCAGCGCCGCAACCAGCAAGACGGACCAGAGAAGGCGACGCCTCCCCGCCTGCCTCTCTGCGTTCAGTTGCATCGGAACCACGGTACCTCTCACCGCCGGGTGTGTTTCGCCCAACGCGCCGGTTATTTCGTTTCGAGTCTCACGAGTAGAAGCGAGGCCGGTCCGGGAGCAGACAGGCGGGTGCCGGCCGCGATGGCGGCCGGAATGACACAGGTGACGCCGCTCTCGAGCACGCCGTCCCCGCCCGGGTAGGTGAAACCGACCGGTCCCGATTCGACCATGAGAACGTGGCATCCGGCAGACAATGAGGCTTCCTTGTAGCCGGAATCCAGCAGCAAGAGCTCGATCGTGTAGTGGTCGGTCTCGACCAGGCGTCCGCGATGCGAGCCGGGAGCCAACCTGGTCGCCGGTGGAGGCGGCTCGAGGCCGGCGTTGGCGAGGGCTTCGGCCGGGTGAAGCAGCCGATCCGACCGTCCGTACTCTTCTGCCCAGTCGTAGAACCGGAAGGTCGTGTCGCTGGGCGTTTGGATCTCGGCCGCCAGAACTCCGGCCCCCAGTGCATGGACGGTGCCACTCGGAAGGTGGTGAAGTTCGCCGGCTGTGACGGGAGTCCTGGTGAGCAGGTGTACCGGGGACCCTCCCGCCGAGACCACTGCGGTCAGCTCCTCCAGTGTCGTTCCGGGCCGCACTCCTTTGAAGACTGCCGAACCGGGAGCGGCCTCGAGAATGAACCAGCTCTCCGTCTTGAGGAAGGCTTCCGGGTGGGCGTCGACGTATTCGGCGGTTGGATGAACCTGAACCGAGAGATGCTCCTGAGCATCCAGGTACTTCACGAGGAGAGGAAACCCGCCGCTCTCGCTGGGTGGAACGTCTCCGAGCAGGTTGCGCCGCCACCGCTGCATGACTTCGTGGAGGGTGTCGCCGGCACATGGGCCGTTCAGGATCACCGATCGGGCCTCGCCCCCGCCGCCGCCGGTCGGGCTCGTCGACGCAAGGTCCGCCAACTCCCAGCTCTCGCCTATCCGTGCCCCGGCCGGCAGGTCCTTGCCGAATCCGGCGAGCCGGCGGCCACCCCAGACCTTCTCTTTGAGGATCGGGTTGAGGATCAGTGGATAGGGATCAAGAGTCATGTCTCACCGCCGGGGACCGAACGGGATCGGCTGTCGTACCCTACCAACACGGCAGCGGGCACCTGGGGAGGCGCGCTCGTGGGACTCCGCCGCCGTGTGTGGGGGTCGGACGCCTGCCGTGGGGTTGCCCGGCCGGTGGGATCGAGTCGACCCGCAAACCAGAGGCCGCCCCGCAGGGCGGCCCTGAACTGGTGTTTCTGAGTCGGGACGGCGGGATTTGAACCCGCGACCTCAGCGTCCCGAACGCTGCGCGCTGCCAAGCTGCGCTACGTCCCGTGGTGGGAATCATACCCGCTTCCGGGTGTCTCAAACCCGGTCTCCACCCGGATCCGATCGATTCTGAGCTTGTCCATGCGATCGACGGTGAACCGGATCCCCTCCAACTCTGCCGTCGAGCCTTCAGTGGGGATGTTGCCGGACAAGAACAGGAACAGTCCTCCTATCGTCGCGTACGGGCCGGACGGCAGTTCCACGGAGATGACGTCTGCGAGGTCCTCCACCGGCATCCGACCGTCTGTCAGCCACGTCCGACGGTCGATTTGCACTGCTGCGGGTATGCCGGGGTCGTATTCGTCCTGGAGTTCCCCAACCAACTCTGCCACCAGGTCCTTGATCGTCACGATGCCGTCCACACCTCCGTGTTCGTCGAGTACCACCGCGAACCCGAGGCGGCGGACGCGCATCTGCTGGAAAACGTCGAGGACCGGAGTGCTCTCGGGCACGTAGTGCGGCTCGCGCAGGAGGCGGATCAGCCTCTGCGGGGGAAGGTTGTCGGCAGATCTCAACAGGTCTTTGGCGTAGAAGATGCCGAGAATCTGATCCAGGTTCCCTTCGTCGTCGATCACCGGATAACGTGAGTGTCCGGTGCGCACGACGGCCGATCGGATGCCTGCCGTCGTGAGCGGGGTCGAGAGGGGAACGATGTCGACTCTCGGGGTCATGACGTCCCTCACCGGGCGGTCCGAAAGGCTGAACACCGAATCGATCAGCTCGCGTTCGGCCGCATCGATCTCGCCGGCCGCCTCTCCGAGCTTGGCCATTGCCTTGATGTCCTCTTCGGTGATCGGGCTCACCCTGACGTCGGTGGCCCCGAAGAGGCGGAGAATCAGTCGACCGATCCCCACGAAGATCCGGGTGATGGGTGAGATCGTGCGGGTCAGAAACCAGATGGGGCGTGCCACCGCCAGGGAGAACTGATCCGGGTAGCGGGCCGCGAGAGTCTTCGGTGTGATTTCACCGACGATGAGGATCAGGGCGGTGAACAGGAGCGTCGATGCCCAGGGACCCCAGCCGACTCCGGCTTCCTCACCGAAATTGGAGGCGATGAGCTGAATGGCGATCGCCGTCGCCACCGACGCACCGAGGATGTTTACGAAGTTGTTGGCGACCAGCAACGTGCCGAGTGTCCGCTCGGGATCGCTCGTCAAGCGGGCTAGGAATCGTCCCCTCCGGCTTCCGTCGTCGAGTTGATGCACTCGCTCGCGGGGAATGGCGATCAGGGCCGTCTCCGAGCCGGAAAGGAATCCGGAGGCGGTCACACACAGCGCCAGAACAGACAGCAGGATGATCGTAGACATGGCGTCACATCGGGGTCGAGCCCCGACCGACCGTCAGCGGACGGCCCCGACGCCCTGCACCCGGTCCAGCGTGGCCCGGAGATCCTGAGCTGTGATGGGTTTCGTCAGCCAGGCGTGAGCAGAGGCTCTCTTCGCGAGGAATGCGTCGGCGGCCCGATCAAGCAGGAGAACGATGGGTATGTCCGCGAGATGCGATTCGTACTCGGTCTCTCGAACGGCCCTGGCGACGGCCATACCGCCCATGCTCCCGATCTGCATGTCGATGATGATCACATCCGGTTCGAAGCCGATCACTTCGTTCACGGCGGTGCGCGGATCCGTGATCTCGCGCACTTCGATTTCTGAATCGCTGAGAGCGGCGGCTACCTGGTTTCGAACCCAGGATGCGTCCGCTACGAGCAGCACTTTTGACATGATTGAGAGGTTAGCCGCGCCGGGGGACTCGGCGTAGTTGAGTAGGTCAACTCTGATCGTGCCGGCCACTCATTCGGGATCGATCAAATGCGAGTCCGATGCATACCGGGTAACAGGTACCATCGACGCATGCTTCGTCGTCTCTCAGCTCTCTCCGCGTTGTTCGTAGCGCTCGTCGCCATGCCCGCCTTTGCCTCTGAGCGCGAAGCTCCCGTCGACATCATCGAAGTCAAAGGGCCTCTCGACGGACTCGGCATCGAGTACGTCATGGACGAGATATCCGCCTCGGCGGCAGACGGATCGCTCGCCGTGATCATTCAGGTCGATTCTCCGGGGGCAGTGTCGGACAAGATCGATGAGTTGATCGAGCTCATCCAGGCCGCGCCTCTTCCCATCGCCACGTGGGTAGGGCCGGCCCCTGCCCGCGCATACGGAGGGGCGCTGCAGATGGTCCTGGCGGCGCCTGTGCGGCTGGCCGCGGTCGGATCTGAGATCGGCCACATCAGTCCCCGAGTAGCCGGAACCAACCGCGGCACAGAGATCCACTCCGGGATCGGAAGCGAGGACATCGAGTTGCTGTCCGATGTCGTAGAGGTCACGGCACCCGTGCCCGGCATCATCGATGCCACTCCTCCGGCCGATCGGCAGGCGGTGGCAGCACTGGACGGTGTCGGCTTCGTGGTAGCCGGCGAAACGATCGTGCTCACCACGATTCACGACGTGGAGGTCGATGGTGAAACGGTCAGTACCACCGCTCCGGTGCGCTTCAGGCAGCCGGGCGTCCTGACCCGCACGGCCCGCACAGCCCTGGCGCCGGAGGCCGCCTTCTTCTTCCTCGTCGCCGGTCTCGCCGTGGCGGCTTTCGAGTTCTATGCGATCGGCCCCGGCCTGGCCGCCGCCGTGGCGGCCGCATCACTGCTCATGGCAGGCTACGGCCTGGTCAGCTTGCCGCTGCGCTGGTGGGGACTCCTGCTCGTCCCGGCCGGGATGTGGTTGTTCACCGTCGACTACCAGCGCGGGCGATTCAGGGCCTTGAGTGCCCTCGGCGCGATTGTGCTCCTCGCCGGGGGTCTGACCTTCACCAACGGCGGTTCGCAGATAACCGCCAACTTCTGGGGTGTCCTGTTCGCCGTCATGGGGGTCTGGCTGTTCTACCAGTTCGCAATGCCCACAGTGGCTCGAGCCCGGTTCTCAACGCCGACCATGGGCAGGGAGTACCTGATCGGCCGGTCGGGCAGGGCGCTCACCGGCTTTGCGCCTGAGGGCAGAGTCGAAGTCGACGGCGCTCACTGGGCGGCCACCGCCCATCGCGAGGCCGGGATATCCGAAGGCGACGAGGTCGTCGTTGCCGGCATCGACGGCTTGTTTCTCGAGGTGGAGAGAAAGCAGTAGCCCATTGGCTTGAGCGATCGGCAGTTGGATCCTGGTTGAAGCCGTGGTCGGATTCATGGGCTGCCGATTGCCTGCTGCCTGCCGCCTGCGGGGCAGAAGTCGCGAAAATCTCCCGTGTTCCTGCCATATATTTCCTGGTCACATCACGGACCCGCTGTTAGGTTGACCCCCCGAACCCCGGTCTGGAGGAAGGAGCTGGAGGTGAGCGACTGGCAGTCTGCCGCTCTTTGTAGAGGCAACCATTCGCATCTGTTTTTCCCGCCCAGCACGTTCGAACGCAAGGACGAACGTGAACGGCGAGAGGTCAGGGCGAAAGCCATCTGTCAGGTCTGTCCGGTGACGAGCGATTGCCTCGACTATGCAGTCCGCATTCGCGAGCCGTACGGAATATGGGGAGGACTCACCGAACCGGATCGACGGTCGGTAGCCGTTCAATCGGCCTGAACCGTCCGGACATCACCGTCCCGCTCCGTGACGCCGTTGGCGTCCATCCATTCGAGGAGCGGGACGGCGTATTTCCTGGACAATCCGAAGTGGTCGCGGAACTCGGCGACGGTGAATGGTGTCGGCATCGCTCTCATGCGCTCGATGAGGCCATCGAGCTGCTCGGGCAAATAGACCAGTTCAGGCCCGACCCTCACAATCCGTGCCTCTCGAAGCAGCGCGTGCAGTAGATCCGGATCAATCGACAGTTCCTTGATGCGAGGCACAGCCAAACCGGCCGTTCGGAGCTCGTCTCGAACAGACTCCCAGTCCGCCTCGCGCCCCGCATCGAGTCCGCCCGCGAAGTCTGCGGTTGCCACGGTCGCCCCGTCGTCGCGCAACTCGTCGCCGGAATCGATCAATGCCTCGAGGAAGTCGAGATCGACTTCGATGCTGCTGGCGAGACTGGCCTTCGGTACACCCGGTCGCAGCGGGTTCTCTTCCTGAAAGGCACGCGCCGCAGCCACGGCCCGGTCGGTGATCTGGTGGGCGTGGCGGCGCGCCATGGCCCGGCCTTTCACGATCACGGCATCGGTGGGTGTCCCGCCTCCGGAGTGGGCAGCCAGTCGGGCGAGATCCTCCGTCTGCCGGGCTCCGAGCAAGGCATCGGCGATCGAGTCCGGCCCTTCGCCGAGCGCCGCACGCAGGCTGCCGAGCGACGTCAGAATCGAGGCGCGGCGCCTGCTCGGGGCGGGATTCAGAACCCGGCCGCCTCCGACGACGGAACGGCGTCCGGTTTCTCTCAGAATGAACCTGTCTCCGGCCACCACGGGAATCCGGGAGGGCAGCTCGAGCAGAGCCGCCCCGGACCCGGTGAGCTCGGCATCCTCAACGAGCCGCAGGGTCACAGGCCATGAACCAGATCCGAGGTGCAGGTGGTAGGCGCCGCGGTTGGTCAGCGGGTCCTCCACATACCTGGCGGTCCGAACGTCCACCAGGAGCAGGTCGCTGGGTGCCCACTGACCCGGCAGGCCGAGCATCGACCCTCGCTGTACCTCCTGCCGCTCGAGCCCTGCCAGGTTGATCGCACAACGAGTGGACGGCGGCACGGTTTCGAGTTCCTGTTCATGCGACTGAAGTCCGCGGACCCGGACTTCGTGCTTGCCCGGCCAGAGCTCGAGACGATCTCCGACCCGGACGGAGCCGTCGGTGAGTGTTCCCGTGACGACGGTTCCCGCCCCGGAGATCGTGAAGGCGCGATCGATCCACAGCCTGGAGCGCCCGTTGGGCCGGGACTCGCGTCCCGCGCTCTCCACCGCCTTCGCCAGGTGTTCCAGCAAAGACTCCTGTCCGGCGCGTGTCGGGGCGGCGACCGGAATGAGCGGGGCATCGGCGAACACCGTTCCGGCCAGGTGCTCTTCTACTTCGAGAACCGCCAGTTCGAGCAAGTCCTCATCGACCCGGTCGGTCTTTGTAATGGCTACGACGCCGTGACGCACGCCGAGTAGGTCGAGAACTGCCAGATGCTCCTCGGATTGCGGCATCCAACCCTCGTCCGCGGCAACGACGAGCAGCGCCACATCTATAGCCTCCGTTCCGGCCAGCATGTTCTTGATGAAACGCTCATGGCCCGGGACGTCGACGAAAGAGACCTCTGTTCCGTCCGGGAGGGTGGTCCAGGCGAACCCGAGATCGATGGTCAGCCCGCGCCTCTTCTCTTCGTCCCAGCGGTCCGGGTCACGTCCGGTCAACTGCTCGACCAGGGTCGACTTGCCGTGGTCGACATGTCCGGCGGTGCCGATTACCGGCATGCGGCGGCCAGCGCGGCGGCGAGGGCGTCGTCGTCGGATACCGGGACGGCGCGAATGTCGATGATCAGCTCACCTGCGTCCCTTCGTGCCACAACCGGCGTTTCCGAAGCGAGCAGTCGATCCCATACTTCGTCGGTATCGATGTCGGTGATTGCCAGCACGGGTGTGGGCAGCTCGGCACCCGGCACCGATCCTGCTCCTGGAACCGAACTACCCGCACGAATGTCTCCACCGGCGACCGTTCGAAGCCGGCCGAGCCTCATCTCCAGGTCTTCATAGCTCTGCGCAGCCATCTGCCAGAACGGAATCTCCGATCCGCGCCCGTCCGCGTATAGCTCCAGGGTCACGGCCAGTGCCGCCAGGTTGGCTCCGTCGATTCGCAGCGCCCGGGCGATCGGGTGGGTCGCCATCCGCTCGATCAGCTCACCGTGCCCCACGATGATTCCGGCCTGCGGGCCGCCGAGCAGTTTGTCGCCGGAGAAACTGACGATGCCGGCTCCGGCGGAGAGCGCTTGCCGGACGCCGGGCTCATTCTTGAGCCATGCGGGAGGCGGACCATCGAGCCAGGGAACGTTGTCGTCCAGCAATCCCGAACCGATGTCGAATGCGACGGGAACACCATGCTCCCGTCCGACCTCGACGAGATCCCGCAGTGAGGTGTCCTCGGAGAAACCCATCACGCGGTAGTTGGACGGATGCACCTTGAGCAGGAGAGTCGTGTCGGCGGTCATGGCCCTCTCGTAGTCGGAGCGGCGGGTGCGGTTGGTGGTTCCGACCTCGACCATGCGGGCATGGCTGGCGGCCATCAGTTCGGGCAGACGGTAGGAACCGCCGATCTCTATCAACTCCCCCCGGGACACGGGGACCCGGCCGTCACCTCCGATGGCGGCCAGGGTGAGCAGCAGAGCGCCGGCGTTGTTGCCCACGACCAGCGCGGCTTCCGCGCCGGTCAGGACGCGAAGGAGGGTCTGCACATATGCACCCCTCCCGCCCCGCCGCCCGGTCGACAGGTCGAACTCGAGGTTGCCGTATCCGGTTGCTGCTCGAAGGGCGGCCTCCGCAGCGGTTGCAGCAAGTGGGGCCCTTCCCAGATTCGTGTGCAGGAGGACGCCTGTGGCGTTCAGCACCTTGCGCGGCCGAGAGTTCTCGAGCTTCGACAACTTGTCCTCGGCAATCGAGCGCGCCTCGACCTCTTCGCCTGCCGAGAGCCGCCGGCGAGCCTCATCGATAGACCGGCGGGCTATCTCGGTGACGAGGGTCGCCGGCAGCGGGGACCCGATCTCGCGAACCAGTGCATCAACGGAAGGGAGGTGCCGCAGCATGATGAATAGCCTAGACATGCCCTTATTCTGTCGACATGCTGGTTTTGCTCTTCATCGCAGTACCCATCGCGGAACTCTTCGTCCTCGTGGCCGTGGAGGACCGCATCGGACTCGGCACCACCGTGGCCGCCATACTCCTCACTGCGGTGCTCGGAGCCTCGCTGCTGCGCAGGCAAGGCGGAGCAACGATGTCGGCCATCCGGGGGCAGATCTCATCGGGGCAGTTCCCCGGAAAGGACCTGGCCCACGGGGGGATACTCCTCTTTGCAGGCGGACTCCTCCTCACTCCAGGGTTTCTCACCGACGCGGTCGGCTTCGCGCTGATGGTGCCCGCGGTGCGGGAACTGGTGAGAATCCGGCTCGCCGGGTTCTTCCGAAATCGCACCGTCATTCTCTGATCGACTTGAGCTGGGCCGAGAACGCGCGAAACTGGTCGTCGTCCCCCCGAGTTTCGAGGACCAGTGGAGATAGAACGGCTGCTCGCCCCCAATCCTGGACTGTTCACGGGTCCCGGCACCAACACCTATTTGGTCCGGTCGGGCGCCGCCGCCCTCATCGTGGATCCGGGACCGGTCGATTCATCGCACGCCCGGGCGATTCTCGAAGCGGTTGCCGCCGACGCCGTGCTCGGCATCCTGGTGACCCATTCCCATCCGGATCATGCACCGCTCGCCAATCCGCTCGGCCGTGATCTGGGAGTCCCGGTCTACGGCTACGAACCCGGTCCTCAGTTCGACCCGGATGTGCTGGTCGGCGACGACGCTCGGATCCCGGTCGGCGCCGAACGGCTGACGGTGCTCTACACGCCCGGACATTCCGCGGATCACCTGTGCTTCCTTGCGGGCGACGTGCTGTTCACCGGTGACCACATCATGGGCGGGTCGACCGTGGTAGTCGAAGACATGGTCGCCTATCTCGATTCGTTGAGGCGCCTCGGTGCACTATCGCTGAGGAAGCTCTACCCGGGACACGGGCCGATCATGGACGATCCCCGGGCGGTGATCGACGACTACATCGGCCACCGCCTGGAGCGGGAAGAGCAGATCGTCGCCGCGCTGGCCGCAGGTGCAGGCACCGTCGGCGCGGTGGTCGAAGATGTGTACGCCGACGTCGACCCGGCCCTTCATCCGCTTGCCGCTCATTCTGTGGCGGCCCACCTCAACAAACTCGTTGCTGAAGGGCGGGCGTCCTTCGAAGGCTCGGCGGATGAGCTCTGGGGGGCTCTCGTTCGGCTCATCGGGGCTCCGTCGTGAGGTGGCTGCGCCTCGTCGGGGCGGTGGTCGTCATGGCGCTGCTGGCATTGCCGGCGCTTGCGCAGGTGTCCGACGACGATTTGTCCGCCGCCGAACGGGAGGTCGCCACAACCCGGGCCGAGCTCGAAGCCCTGGCTGTGGAGTTGGAGGCAGCCACGGTCCGCTCCGTCGAGCTGGACGCGGAGATCTCCCGCATCAACCGGTCGATCCTCGAAACGCAGGTTCAGGTGGCGGCCGCACTCGAGCGACTCCAGGAACGGGCCGTGGCCCTTTACACGGCGGCGGCCTCCAACCGCGTTTCGCTGCTGTTCTTCTCCGGGACGCCGGAGCAACTCGGGGCCGGCCTCAGCTATCTCGAGAGCCTGGCCCTGGACGACGAGCAGCTGGTCAACGATCTCGAAGGGCTTCGATCTGAGTACGAACGCCAGCTGGGCGTCCTTTCCGACCTCGAGGGAGAGCAACGAGTGACCGTTGAGCGACTCGATTCAGCGGCGGTATCGCTGAACGATCGACTCGACGACGCCCAGGCCTCCTACGTCGCGCTGGTCGAGCAGCGAAGGATCGAGGAAGAGGAGCAGCGCCGAATAGAAGAGGAACTCCGACGGCTGGCAGAAGAGCAACGGCTGGCAGAGGAGGCTGCTCGCGCCGCGACTTCGACCACCACGACGGTCGTCACGACCACCTCAACGGCAGCCGTTTCGTCCACTACGACGCTGCCGGATGAATCGACGACCACAACCACCGAAACCACCACCCCGACCACCACCCCGACCACCACGCCCCCTCCGGCGGGGAACCTGGTGTGTCCGATCAACGGGTTCACGACCTTCACCGATACCTGGGGAGCCCCGCGCAGCGGCGGAAGGACGCACCAGGGAGTCGACATGCTGGCGGCTCGGGGAACTCCGGCGGTGGCGATTGAGTCCGGCACGATTCTCCGGTTGGGCAACAGCAGCCTGGGTGGGATAACGATCTGGCTGACCGGCGTCTCCGGGGACGAGTACTACTACGCACACCTGGACGGCTGGGCGCCCGGCCTCTCTGTGGGGCAGTCCGTGGCTGCCGGCGAACTGGTGGGGACGGTCGGTTCGTCGGGCAACGCTTCATACACCGTCCCGCACCTCCACTTCGAGCTCCACCCGGGTGGAGGCTCGGCGGTGAATCCCTATCCCCTGGTCAAGGGACTGTGCGGCTAGGGGTGAGCCTCGAGGTCTGCTTTCTGCACCGAGACCGGGCAGGGCGAGCCGCCTGCCGGCTCTGGCCATGCCACAGACACCGGTCCATGGTCGTCTTGTCCCGGTGATTCGAAACTCGCGACGTTTAACCCGGTGAGGGCCGACCTTTCGGTGGCCCTCACGCTGGTGTGATGCACTTGCGGTGGAAAAGCCTTCCCAGCCGGTCCGGCAACCTCGGCACGTTCAGGTCGATTATCGACCACGGAGGGTAGTTTCTTGCGTAGCAATAAAAGATAGCACCATGTAACTAGTCCCTGAGCGGGCCGGGGCGGCGAACGAACCCTATGCCGGCTGCGCCTCCAGCGCTTCTACGAGTCGTGCGATGCGAGCGGTGCAGGTTTCGTCTTCAACCGGAGGAACCAGGTCGACAACACGCTGGGCGGTTGCCATCAAGGCGGCACCTGCGGCGCTCGCCGGTGCGAAACGGGCTACCGGAGTCCCCGAGTCTCCTCCTTCGACGACGCCGGCGTCGACCGGGATGGTGCCTATCAATGGAACTCCAATCGACTCGGCCAGCTCGAGGCCTCCTCCCGATCCGAAGAGGTCGTAGCGGGTCCCGTGGTCGCAAACGAATCCGGCCATGTTCTCGATGACTCCGACGACGGGCATGTACGACCTTCGGGCCATGTCCGCCACCCGGATGGCGACCTTCTGCGCGGCCTTCTGAGGAGTGGTGACGACGACCATCTCTGCCTGCGGGAGAAGTCTCGACAGCGCCATTTGGATATCGCCGGTTCCGGGTGGCAAGTCGATGATCAAGTAGTCGAGCTCTCCCCACTCCACCTGATGCAGGAACTGCTCGAGGGCCTTCGAAAGCATGAGACCCCGCCACATGAGGGCGGTCTCTTCCGACTCGACGATGAGGCCGGTTGAGACGACATCGATGCCGTGCACATGAACCGGGATGATGATCTTCTCGTCGTTCGCTTCGAGGCGTTCGCTCGTGCCGAGCATGCGGGGAATCGAGAAGCCCCATATGTCGGCATCGAGCAGACCAACGCGGTAACCGAGGTCGGAGATGCCGACGGCCAGATTCACGCTGACCGACGACTTCCCGACGCCTCCTTTGCCGGAGCCGACCGCGATCACTCTGGTCTTGGGGTCGATCCTGGTCGGTTCGGCTTTGTCCCTGGCGGTTTTTCTGGCCCGCTCCATCACGCCGGAACGCTGCTTCTGGGTCATCGCCCGGATGTCGATTTGCACATCGGTGACACTGCGCAGCGCCGAGACCTTGCGGACGGCGTCTTCTTCGATCTGCGAACGCATCGGACATTCGGCGATCGTCAGCGCGATTCCGAGCGTCACGACTCCGGCCGGGGTGATCTCCACATCCTGGACCATGCCGAGCTCGACGATGTCCGTCCCCAGTTCCGGATCGAATACCCCGCGCAGCGCCTCTAATACGTCATTCTTCGTGGTCACTCCGTGCATGGTACCGACAATTACCACTATCGAGACATTGGAAATTACCCCGGTCGAGGGGTTATAGTTACGTACCCGTAATGAGCTGAGGAGTTAGGACCCATGAGTCAGCCGTTGGCATTCAAGCCGCGTGTACCGCAGAAGGCCGTCGATCTGACGGATGGCGCCATCAACAAGCTGCGCCAGCTCATCGAAGCCGAAGGCGATGACACGATGGCCCTCCGTCTGGCAGTGCGTCCGGGCGGCTGTTCGGGATTCTCCTACGAGATGTTCTTCGACAACGAGTTCGACGGAGCCGACACCGTCGAAGAGTACGAAGGCGTCAAGGTCGTCGTCGACCCGCAGAGCCTCGAAATGGTGCGCGGTGCGACTCTCGATTACAAGGACGGGCTGACCGGCGCGGGGTTTGCAATCAACAACCCGAACGTCACCCGCTCCTGCGGCTGCGGCAACAGCTTCTCCTGAACTGCAGGCGTTAGGTTGTCGGCCGTGAGCTCCGCACTGCTCACTGCTACTGCCCGGCGGGCGGCGCCACCACCTCCAGGACCAGTTACTCTTGCCGGATGCCCAAACACGTACTCAGCACCCCCAGCGCGCCGCCCGCCCTCGGACCGTATTCGGTAGCAGTCGAAGCCGCCGGCCTCGTGTTCATCTCCGGTCAGGTCGCGCTTGATCCGGCCACCGGCGACAGAGCCCCCGACGATGTCGTGGCGCAGTCGAAGCAGATCATGAAGAACCTCGAGGCGATCCTTGCCGATATCGGGCTCGGCTTCGCCGATGTAGTCAAGACCACCATCTTCCTGGCCGACATGGCCGACTTCCCGAAGGTCAACGAGGTCTACGGAGCGGCCTTCACCGACCGGCCACCGGCCCGCTCCACCGTTGAGGTGGCCGCCCTGCCCGGTGGTTTTCTGGTCGAAATCGAAACCATCGCGGCGCGCTGAGAGAGGAGCCCAAAGGTGGACACACAGCAAGTACTTGCCGAACTAGGCATCGATGAAATCAACCGCGGAGCCTATGCCGGAGGGTGGATCGAGACCCACGGCTCCGAACTGCAGAGCATCAACCCCGCCACCGGCGAGGTAATCGCCACCATCACCAGGGCCACCGGTGAGGACTACGAGAAGGTTGCAGCCAGTTCGGTCGAGACCTTCGAACGCTGGCGGATGCTGCCCGCGCCGAAGCGCGGCGAGTACGTCAGGTTGGTAGGGAACGCACTACGCGAGAAGAAGGCTGCACTCGGTGCGCTGGTCACGATGGAGATGGGCAAGATCCTCCCCGAAGGGGAGGGCGAAGTCCAGGAAATGATCGACATCGCGGACTTCGCGGTCGGACTTTCTCGCCAGCTGTACGGTCTGACGATGGCCTCGGAGCGGCCGCGGCATCGCATGTACGAGCAGTGGCATCCGCTCGGCCCGGTCGGCACCATCACTTCGTTCAACTTCCCGACGGCCGTGTGGTCGTGGAACTCGCTGATCGCGGCGGTCTGCGGCGACACGAACATCTGGAAGCCCTCCAGTGAAACGCCCCTGACCGCCATCGCCGTCACCAATATCACCCACGAGGTAATGGCCGGAACCGGGTTCGAGGGCGTCTTCAACCTGGCGATCGGCTCGGGGTCCGATGTCGGCGATCTCATGGTGAAGGACCGCCGGGTACCGCTCGTTTCTGCCACCGGATCTTGCGACATGGGATACAAGGTCGGGACCGAACTAGCCAAGCGTCTCGGACGGGCGATACTCGAACTCGGCGGGAACAACGCGATCATCGTGATGGACGACGCCGACATCGAGCTGGCCGTCCGGGCGGCGACCTTCGCCGCCGTTGGAACGGCCGGGCAGCGCTGCACATCGTTGCGGCGCATGATCGTCCACAAGGACGTCTTCGACGAGGTGGCAGAGCGGATGGTCTCCACCTACGCCCAGGTCACTATCGGAGACCCGCTCGCAGCGGGGATACTGATGGGACCGCTCGTCAACGAGACCGCCGTCCACAACATGCTCACCGCCCTCGACATAGCCAAGCGTGAAGGTGGAGAAGTCCTGACGGGCGGCAACCGCCTCGAGGATCTCGGACCGGCCTACATCGAGCCGACCATCGTCAAGATGCCCAAGGACGCGCCGATCCTCCAGGAGGAGACCTTCGCGCCCTTGCTGTACCTGATCGAGGTGGATTCACTCGAGGAAGGCATCGCCGTTCAGAACGGGGTCCGCCAGGGGTTGTCGTCGGCCATCTTCACCGACTCGCTCAAAAACGCGGAGAAGTTCCTATCTCACCTCGGCTCCGACTGCGGCATCGCCAACGTCAACATCGGGACCTCCGGAGCCGAGATCGGCGGCGCATTCGGCGGCGAGAAGGAGACGGGCGGCGGCCGCGAGGCGGGGTCGGACTCCTGGAAGGCCTATATGCGTCGCCAGACGACCACGATCAACTGGGGCGACGACCTTCCGTTGGCCCAGGGCGTCGAGTTCGTCTGAGTCCCTCCCTTTCATGCGTGGGAGGGGAGCAGCTTTGTCACGCACGAAGAGACTCGCGAGGAGTTGACTGTGGATCGAGACGCCTGGGACGACCGGTATCGGGACCGCGAGTGGTTGTGGACTGCCGAGGCCAACCGCTCCGTGGTTCAGGAGACGGTCGGGCTCAACCCCGGACGGGCGCTGGACCTGGCCGCCGGCGAGGGCCGGAACGCGGTCTGGCTGGCCAAGCAGGGCTGGGACGTGACGGCAGTCGACTTCTCGGGTGTAGCCCTCGGGCGAGCCTCCGACCTCGCTGCTCGTGAGGGCGTGACGATCACAACGGTCGAAGCGGATCTGCGCGATTACGTGCCGGCGGTCGGGGCCTTCGATCTCGTCCTTCTGTCCTACCTGCATCTTCCGCCGGTCTTCTTTCGAGAAGTCCTCGCACGGGCTGCCGGGGCACTGGCGCCGGGCGGGACGCTCGTGGTCGTCGGCCACGATCTCTCCAACATCGAGGAGGGCTACGGGGGGCCCCAGAGCCCTGAGGTCCTCTACACCCCCGACTCTCTGGTCGGGGATCTGGGCGACCTCGAGATCGTCAAGGCGGAGAAGGTGGATCGACCGTACGAGGCCGACGAGGGCACCTTCACGGCCATCGACGCCCTGGTGGTGGCGACGAGACCACAGTAGGGCGAGTTGCTAGGGGAGCGGCACCGGCGGTTCGGCGAACCCGGCGCCGGGTAACCGGCAGATGCCGTCCATTGCCTTTGACCGGTGTGCCGTCCTGCCCGCTTCAACACGATCCCGGCTCGTCTAGTCCTTCATTTGTTCGGGGCCGACCGTCGGCAACTCATCGGGCATGAGCGGGTTCGGGCGGTTCCGGTGATAGCGCCCCAGCGTGTCTGCATCACAGACCGTGCACAGATGCACAGTCCGGCTGCCGACGATCGAGAGCTGTGTGCCTCGCGAGCGCTCGACGATCGCCTTCACCACCGCTTGCAGGTCGTCGCCTCCGCAGCGGTCACAGTGCGGCGTTGCAGGGCGGTCCCAGGTGCGCCCACACGCACCGCAGGTCAGATGAATGATCTCGCCCTCACGGGACCCGCGCAGGTTGTCGGCCTCGTCGCACTCCGGGCAGCAGATATCCAACGCCACCGTCAGGCCCGCCCGACGGCGATGAAGTGTGGGGTCGCTCCGAGTAGCGATGGGGCAGACTCGAGCCTCCGCAGGACGTCGAGGACGGCGGCGAGTTTCTCAGGATCGGTGATTCGCTCGTCCAGATCCCGGGCCGCCCACGACACTCCCTCGACGGCGAGGATCTGCACGTCTGTGAAGCCACTCGAGGCGACTTCATCCACTAGTTCCTCCGGTCGATGGAAGTAAGCCGTCGTGAAAAACCGGGGATCACCTGTGTTGTTCACGTGTTTGCCGGTCTCGAGGTCGGCATGCACGATTCGCTCGAACTCCTCGTGATCGATGAAGCCTGAGTCGAAGCCGTCGATCGCTGAGGCGTATCTCGTGATTCCGGCCGCGATCAGCGGGCCACCAGGTCTGAGAACCCGCCGTGCCTCGCGGAGAGCCTGGAGTCTGTCTGCGCGCTCCTGGAGGTGATAGAGCGGGCCGAGCATCAAGGCCATATCAAAGCTGTCGGCTGCGAAGTCGAGAACGGCTGCAACGCCGGCCGTCGCGCCGGGTACTCCGGCCTCGCGCGCCTGCTCAACGTGAAGGGCGACCGGATCGATCAGCGCCGGGCGATGGCCGAGCTCCGACAGCCAGACCGAATAGACGCCCGGGCCTCCGCCGATGTCGATTACGTCGGCAGGTGCTGGAGGCAGGTAGCGCTCGATGATCTCTTTCGTCCGAATCAGTTCGATCTGACTCAATCCATCGCTGCCCAGACGTGCCGACTCGTCGTACAGCTCGGAATAGTGAGCGTAGATCTCGGGCCGAATGAACGGATGCATGCAAAGGACAATACGCCCTGTCTCCTTCTGGCGTCAGAAACGCCCCGAGATTGCGTGATCATCGACGCCACAACGAGCGAATCAGCCGAAGCGGTAGCCGACCGACCGCACCGTCGTGATCCAGCTGGCGCGTTCCTCGCCCAGCTTGGAGCGCAGCCTTCGCACGTGCACGTCGACGGTGCGGGCGCCGCCGAAGTAGTCGTATCCCCACACCTTCTGGAGAAGCTGTTCCCGGCTCCATACCCTGCCCTGGTGCTCGATGAAGAACCGCAACAACTCGTACTCCATGAACGTCAGATCGATCGGCCTACCGTCGATGGTGGCCTGATATGTAGCGAGGTTGAGTTCGAGGGATTTGTAGCGCTGTGTCTCGACCTCCGCCTGCTGACCGGCGAGGCGATGGAACCGCAGCCGCAACTCCAGCGTATCGACGGGGTCGGTGACGAAGTCATCAACCCATCCCTCCGACTCGAGGAGAGTCGTCTGGGACGAGGTGATGATTGCGATGATCGGACATCCATTGTCCTCGTTGACCCGTTTCGCCTCGCGCAGCTGCTGGATCGGCTCGGTGCGGAGGTCGATGAGGGCGATATCCCACTCAATCTCTTCATCTTCGATCGAGACCGCGTGCGCTCCGGTCAGCGTGATGGCCTCAACGAGACCGGCCGGGTCGCCAATCGAGGAGTGCGCAACGGTGATCACAGGATCGGCAGGTATCTCTCGAGTTCGAACGCCGAAACGTGATGCTGGAAACGATCCCACTCCTTGCGTTTGTTGCGCAGGAACCATGAGAAGACGTGCTCACCGAGAGCCTCTGCCATGAACTCCGAAGCCTCCATGGCGTCGAGGGCGTGATCGAGTGTGGAGGGGAGCCTTCCCACGCCCAGCGCCTTCCGCTCCGCGGTAGTCATCTCGAAGACGTTGCTCGAAACCTCGGCCGGAAGCTCGTAGTTGTTCTCGATTCCGCTCAGGCCGGCGGCCAGCAGCACGGAGAATGCGAGATACGGGTTGCAGGCCGAATCCGGCGCCCGGTACTCGATTCTGGTCGACGAGGCCTTCCCCCGTTTCACCGTCGGCACCCGGATCAAAGCGGACTGGTTGTTGCGGGCCCAGAACGAGTAGATCGGCGCTTCGAAACCCTGAACCAGACGTTTGTAGGAGTTGACCCATTGGTTCGTGATGGCCGTCAACTCTGGTGCATGCCTGAGCACCCCGGCGATGAAACCCTCGGCCACTTTCGACAGCCCGTTCTCGGCACCGGCCTCGTAGAAGGCGTTCCGGTCGCCCTCGAAAAGGGACAGGTGCATGTGAAACCCGGATCCGTCGTGTTCCTCGAGCGGTTTGGGCATGAAGGTCGCATATATGCCGTGTTCGATCGCCACCTCCTTGACCGCAAGGCGGAAGGTCATCACGTTGTCTGCCATGGTCAGAGCGTCGGTGTAGCGCAGGTCTATCTCGTGCTGGCTGGGGGCCACCTCGTGATGGGAGTACTCCACCGGGATCCCCAACTGTTCGAGAGCGTTGATCGTCGTGCGCCGGTACTCCTGCGCAACGTCCAGTGGGGTGAGGTCGAAGTAGCCGCCCTGATCGAGGACCTTTGGCTTGCCTTTCGAGTTCTTGAAGTAGAAATACTCGAGTTCCGGTCCGACGTAGAACGAGTAGCCGAGGTCCGCTGCTCTCTGGAGGTTGCGTCGCAGCACATATCTGGGGTCTCCTTCGAAGGGCTCACCGTTCGGAGTGACGATGTCACAGAACATGCGCGCCACCTGCTGTTCCGGCCGCCACGGCAGGATTTGAAAACTGGACGGATCGGGCAGGGCGAGCATGTCGGCCTCTTGAACCCGGGCGTAGCCGTCGATCGATGACCCGTCGAACGTCATGCCTTCCTCGAACGCCGTCTCCAGTTCGGCCGGGCTGATCGAGACCGATTTGAGGAAACCCTGGACGTCGGTGAACCACAGGCGAACGAACCGGATTCCCCGTTCTTCGACGGTTCGCAGCACGTACTCGGCCTGTTTGTCCACGTCTCGCTCCTTCGTCGATTACTACGAAACGATACTCCACCCAGGCCGATCTTCCCCTTCGCGGCCGCTCTGTTCAAGCGGCGAATGGCCAGCGTGACAGGCGATTGCGGGCTTCGCAGGCGACGGGATTTAACACTCCGTTCACATTCGGGCAACCGAGCCGAAACCGGTCCATGGGACTCTGCGGCGCGCGGGCGGCTCGCGTCGTCCCGCGTCGAAACCGGCTTCAGAGGAGTAACCCATCGTGAGTAAGACGCCTGCAGAGATTCTTCAGGAACTGGCCGCCGAGGACTACATATTCGTGGATCTCCGGTTCTGCGATCTTCCCGGTCAGGTCCAGCACTTCACCATTCCGGCCGGCCAACTCGACGAAGATGGGTTCGTTGAAGGATTCGGGTTCGACGGGTCGTCGATCCGGGGATTCCAGGAGATCCAGGAATCGGACATGATCCTCAAGCCGGACCCTTCCACGGCCTTCCTCGATCCGTTCATGAAGCACAAGACCATGGTGATCTACTGTTTCGTGTTCGATCCGATCACCGGGGAGCCCTACGACCGCGACCCGCGCTACATCGCAGCCAAGGCGGAGGCCTACTTGACGGGCACCGGCATCGCAGACACCTCCTACTGGGGCCCCGAAGCCGAGTTCTACGTCTTCGATTCCGCCCGGTTCATGCAGAACGAGTTCTCCTCGTTCCATGAGGTGCAGTCTGTTGAGGGAGCGTGGAACTCCGGCGCCGAGGAGGACGGCAAGAACCTCGCCTACAAGCCCGGCTACAAAGAGGGCTATTTCCCGGTCCCTCCGACCGATCACTTCCAGGATCTGCGTTCGGAGATGTCGCTGGCCTTGATGAATCTCAACATCCACGTCGAAGTCCATCACCACGAAGTCGGAACCGCCGGCCAGGCCGAGATCGATATCCGCTACAACACGCTCCTCCGACAAGCCGACGACGTGACGATCTTCAAGTATGTAGTGAAGAACGTTGCCTGGGCCCACGGCAAGACCGTGACCTTCATGCCGAAACCGGTGTTCATGGACAACGGGTCCGGGATGCACACCCACCAGAGCCTCTGGAAGGACGGGGTGCCGCTGTTCTACGACGAGAACGGCTACGCCGGATTGTCGGACATGGCCCGCTGGTATATCGGCGGCTTGTTGAAGCACGCGCCGGCGGTACTGGCGTTCGCAGCCCCGACCACGAACTCGTACCGGCGGCTGGTGCCCGGATACGAAGCCCCGGTCAACCTGGTGTACAGCCAGCGCAACAGGTCGGCTGCCGTTCGTATCCCGCTGTACTCGCAGAAGCCGGCGCTCAAGCGTCTCGAGTTTCGCTGCCCGGATCCGTCGGCCAACACATACCTGGCATTCGCAGCGATGTTGATGGCCGGTCTCGACGGCGTGCAGAACCAGATCGAACCGCCGCCCCCGGTCGACAAGGACATCTACGACCTGCCTCCCTCCGAACTGGCGAACCTGCCGTCGGTTCCGGGCAGTCTCGAAGAGGCGCTGGCGGCACTCGAGGAGGATCACGACTTCCTGCTGCACGGCGACGTGTTCACCGAGGGCCTGATCCGTGCCTGGATCGACTACAAGATGGAGCACGAGGTCGATGCTCTGCGGTTGCGCCCGCACCCGCACGAGTTCTCGATGTATTACGACGCGTAGGAGCCGGCGGCTCCGCGGTTGGTCATCGGCCACCGGTTCTCCCCCCGCCGCCGAGGCGGGGGGAGTCGCGTTCCGGGGGGCCCGCTTCGAGCAAGTGGGGGGCCGGGCAACCGTCTGACACCGGCGGGGCGCAGCCCGCCTAGATGCCGGCTGCTGCCTTTGCCGAACTCACGGCGGCGCTGAAGTCTCCCACCGCCCCGTTGAAGGATTCGAGCGCAGCCAGGCGCTCTGCCGAGCCCTCGCTGTTCACGAGTCCGTCGAGCACGTTCTCAGCTGCCGTCTTGGCGGCGGTTGCCGCGGCCACGATCTTCTCGTGCTCCAGGGCGAGGCCGGCCTGACCGGCGGGCGGAGTGGCTGCTGCTACTTCGTCGGCGAAGGTCGTCGTGTCCGCGATCAAGGTCTCGAGGACGGTCCGGGTGTCCGAGAAGGTGGCGGAGCGATCGTCCCAGGCGGCGTTGGCCGCCGCCATTCGGTCTCCCAGGGTCGCCATCGAAAGATCGAAGTTGTCGAGTCCGGCGACGTAGGCCTGGACTTCGGGCGAGATAGCGATCGGCACCGTGGAAGGGGCCGACGAACCGCTCGTTGCCTCGGTCGTCGAGGTGCTGGTCGACGTCGAAGAAGAGGTCTCATTATCTGGGACCTCGGGGACCGTATCGATGCTGGTGGTGAAGAGGTAGGTGAATCCGACCATTCCGACAATGATCAGCGGAAGGATCCACCGCCCCGGCTTTGGATCTGGGTTGCGTGCCATCGGCAGACCAACGATAGCCGACGGCTTTGCGGTTCCCGAACAATGCCGCTCGTTTTCGAGAACCCCCTTGATCCCGGGCCTCTGCCGTCGTACGTTCGGCTTGCCACCGCGCTTCCCCGGAGAGGCGTCATGCGCGATCAGCTTTCCGACAACGAGACCGAGATCTACGAGCACATACCCTGGAGCCGGCTCACTCTCACCAACGGCACCGGTGCGCGAGGCAGGTGGATGTACTTCGCCGCCGCTCTGCTGATCGCAGCCGCGCTGGCGGCCGTTGTCGCACGCATGGTCTGGCAACCAGGGGCGGCGGTCGCAGCACCGTCGACTTCCTCACTTCGACCGATTGCCGAGATCCCGGAACCCGTTCCGCCGCCCGTCCTCTATTCCGAAGCGGACCTGATGGCCGCATCCCCGCCCCTCGACATCGGCCGGAAGGTGGCATCGGTCGCCGAACGGTACGTGCGCCGGTGGGCCGGCGGTTCGGACGACTCGTGGAGCTACGTCGAATGGATCATTGTCGACTCCGTGGAGGATCTCGGAGACGGCAGATTCACGGCCACGGTGTTGATGCAACTGCTCGTCGCCGGCGAAACGGGGACCGTTCGTCTGCCGGTGGAAGGTCTGGTCATAACCGTTCTGGTGGACGGCGATGTTGTTTCGGTAGTCGACCTGCCCTCCCCGGTGGGTGTGGGGGCACTGTCGGTCGGCAGACCCGTCGCCGGCAATGCCGAGATACCGGCCGCGGTGGCGCGGGGCGCCCTCGACGCGGTCGCTCCGTGGGGCACGGCGACCGTGGTGGGCGGGGGGCCGGTGGACGATCGATGGCGAGTTGAAGTAGAGGTCGAGAGCTCCGGCGGGCTGTTGAGGACCGTTGCCGTGTGGATGTCCCCGGAGGGATTGCCGGTGGCACTGGTTCCGTAGGAGGGAAGTAGCCTGGCGGTGGATTGCAGACGGCGTACCAGAGGTTCCTATGAGCGGTCTCTTCTTCTTCCTGGTGGTAATGATCGGCGCCATCTCCAAACCGTTTGGCGGGTCACCCGGATACGGCGATGGGGACCGACCCCGGCCCGGATACGGCGATCTCGAACGCGTGCCGGTAGCGGATGACTGGTTCGAGGTCCACATCGCCGCGCCCGGCGTCTTGGCGATTTCTGAACCGTTCCAGTGGCAGGAGGTGATCTCGTACCTGATCACGGGATCCGAGCGGGCTCTTCTCTTCGACACCGGCATGGGGATCGGCTCGATCAGCAGTGTCGTTCGAGAACTCACCTCCCTCCCCGTGACGGTGCTCAACTCGCACACGCATTTCGATCACATCGGCGGCAATGCGGAGTTCGGTCGAATACTGGCGATGGACACCGACTACACGAGGCGCAGCACGTCCGGTATCGCCAACGCCGACGTTCGCCGGGAAGTATCTCCGGGAGCTCTCATGCGGCCGCTGCCCAAGGGATTCGACCCCTCCACCTACTGCATCGCCCCGTTCGAGGTAACCGGGTACATCGCCGACGGGCATCGAATCGACCTGGGGGACAGAGAGCTCGAAGTCGTGGGTGTTCCCGGACACACTCCGGACTCGATCGCCCTGCTCGAAACCGATTCCGGGTTCCTGTGGACCGGAGACACCTTCTATGAGGGGCCGATCTGGCTGTTCGTTCCGGAAACGGATCTGGCGGCCTACGAGGAGTCGCTGGAGCGGCTGGTCGGGCTCGTGCCGCGCCTGAGCACTCTGTTCCCGGCACACCAGGCGCCCAGGGCGAACCCCGGACGCCTCGAGGAGTTGCGCAATGCCCTCGCGCTGGTGAAGGGCGGCGAAACCCGGGGAGAGAGCACCGGGGACGGGCGCATCGAGTATCGCTTCGGAGCCTTCTCCCTGCTGATGGAGGAGTCCGGCCCGACCGGGTGATCCGGCGTCCTGCCGGCGCCTCCGCCGGTTACCCGGGGAACTCAGCCTCTAGGATCGCCTGGGCGGCCGGAGCGATGGTTCCCCAGTCGGCTTCCGGCGTCTTGGTCAAAGTAACGAAATCGGCGGTCATGAAGACACTCGTCACGCCTTCGAGTCGGAAAACAGCAATGGCAACAGGATCGTCGGTTTCCTGGCTGGGAACGAATGTCTTCGGCCCGCCTACGTCCACGCCTACGGTGAACTTGAGGGCATTCGGGTTGGGTGTGTTGTCGATTCGAACCGGCATGGTTGTTGATCCTTCCTACCGTCCTGAGAGTAGTGAAGCATCGTGACACTCGGCGTCGATGTTGGAGGCACGTTCACCGATCTCGCCTGGTGGGATGGGGCGCAGCTCCGGGTCGGCAAGACTTCGTCGACGCGGGACCAGTCGGAAGGTGTAGTTGCCGGTGCCCTCGGACTCACAGAGGGACGCCCGGTGCAGGCCCTGCTGCACGGAACGACGGTTGCGACCAACACGCTCCTCGAACGGAAGGGAGCACGTACTGCACTGGTTGCCACCGAAGGGTTCACAGACGTGATCGAGATCGGACGGCAGGAGCGGCCGTCGCTCTATGACAGCTTCGTCGATCGGTCCGAACCGCTGGTTGAGAAACGACTCCGGTTCGGCGCGGCGGAACGGTCTTCTTTCGATGCCGGATCCGGCGTTCGCCTCTCCAACCTCGGTGGGTTGATTGAGGCGCTGGCGACCGCCCGCCCGGAGGCCGTTGCCGTTTCCCTGCTGTTCGGGTTCGCCGATCCGGATAACGAGTCGCTGATTCGCGCGGCCATCTCGGCCGCAATGCCCGACGTGCCCGTATCGATCAGCAGTGAGGTGGTCGGCGAGCTGCGTGAGTACGAAAGAACCTCCACGACGATCCTCAACGCCTACTTGACGCCGGTGATGGCGGGATACCTGCGGAGTCTGGTGGAGAGGGCGGCCGTCGCCGGTCTCCCGCCCGACATCCTGGTGATGCGGTCGTCGGGCGGGTTGATGGACATCGGCACCGCCGGGCGGCTTCCGGCCGCCGCACTGCTCTCGGGCCCGGCCGGAGGCGTCGTTGCCTCAGCCGCTCTGGGAGAAGCACTCGGATACGGCCGGCTCGTCTCGTTCGATATGGGGGGCACCTCCACCGATGTGTGCCGGATCGAAAGAGGCCGTCCGGAAGTCTCGTACGAGCGAGCCATCGACGGATACCCGTGCCGGATGCCGTCCGTCGCGGTGCACACGGTCGGGGCAGGCGGAGGCAGTGTCGGCTGGATCGATCCGGGAGGGGCACTTCGGGTCGGGCCACGCAGTTCGGGGGCCATTCCCGGTCCTGCATCCTACGACCGCGGCGGAGTCGAAGCCGCAGTCACCGACGCGAATCTGGCGCTGGGCCGAATCGGGTCCGAGGTGCGCCTCGCCGGATCGGTTCCCCTGCGGGAGGATCTGGCGCGGGCGGCACTCGACCGGCTCGGCGCGGCAGTGGGCCTCGGGCATCGTGAGACGGCGCTCGGGATGCTCGAGGTGGTTGAGGCCCACATGGTCCGGGCCATCCGGGCCGTATCGGTCGAACAAGGCGCCGATCCCCGGGACGCGGCTCTGGTCGCCTTCGGCGGGGCAGGCGGCCTTCACGCGACGGCACTGGCCAAGAGTCTCGAGATGGCGGGCGTGATCGTCCCCCCGTTTGCCGGGGTGTTCTCCGCGTTCGGCCTCCTCCTCAGCCCGCCCCGACACGACGCGGCGCGCAGCGTGCTGCTGCGGTCGGGTGAACGGCTCGATGAGCTCGTGAAGTCCCTGGCCGGGGATGCCGTCGATACGTATCGTGCCGAGACGGGTCGGGGCCCGGATCAGGTCCGCCTCGTTGCCGACGTCCGCTATCTGGGTCAGGCTCATGAGACCTCCGTTCCGTACGAGGCGGGGGAAGGCTGGGACGCTCTCGCCGGACGCTTTCACGCCGCCCACCACGATCGCAACGGCTTCGCCCGCCCGGAGGACCCGGTGGAGGTGGTCACGTTGAGAGCAGAGGCAGTCGGGTCTCCTGCCATGTCATGGAACGATCTCCCGGAGTTTCGACCCGAAGGGGAGGCGGACCGGGGGACCCGGGAGATCGTTTCCTCAGACGGGCCCTTGCCGGCTTCTGTTTGGTGGCGAGGCGGCCTGCGTCCCGGCCGCCAGGTCGTCGGTCCGGCGATCATCGAGGAAGCAGAGGCGACCACCTATCTCGGCCCCGGGGAGCGGGCGGTCGTGTCCGAGTCGGGAGCTCTCGAGGTGTCGTGGTGATCTCGATCAGTCCGATCGCCCTGGAAGTTGCGAGAAACCAGTTCGCATCGATTGCCGACGAAATGGGGATGGTGCTGCGCCGGACCTCGTACTCGCCGAATATCAAGGAGCGAGCCGACTGTTCCGCGGCCGTGTTTGTTGCGTCGGGTGAAATGCTCGCCCAGGCCGAGCACATTCCCGTGCATCTCGGCTCGATGCCGGCGTCGGTTGCCGCGGTCCTCGACCGGTTCGGCGACGGAGTGGAGCCGGACACACAGTACGCGGTGAATGACCCCTTCTTCGGAGGTACCCACCTCAACGATCTGACGCTCGTCCGCCCGGTGTTCGCCGGTGGGCGCATGGTCGCCTGGGTCGCCAATAGAGCCCATCACGCTGATGTGGGAGGCGAGGCGCCGGGCTCCATGCCGGCACATGCCGTCCACGTCGATCAAGAAGGCCACCGGGTTCCACCGACGGTGGCGGTTCGCAACGGCGAGTGGGCGGCCGAGTTCGTCGAGCCGTTTCTGCGCGCCACCCGAACGCCGGCGGAGCGGCTTGGCGATCTGTCGGCCCAACTCGGTGCCAATGAAGTGGGGGCACGGCGCCTCCAGGCGCTGATTGTGAACGAAGGAATCGATTCCTACGACCGGCTCAGCTCGGCGCTGCTCGACTACGGCGAGCGGCGAATGAGAGCAGCGCTCGAGGCTCTCCCGGACGGCCGGTTCGAGTTCACCGATTCCATGGAATGGGGCTCTCGCGATCTTCCGATCAGTGTGGCAGTCCGGATCGACGGGGAGAGCCTCGAGGCCGACTTCTCCGGGACCCACCCCCAAATCGACGGCAACATCAACGCGGTAGAAGCAGTCACCCGCAGTTGCCTGTACTACGCGGTGCGAGTGGCCACGGACCCAACGATCCCCGCCAACGGCGGCTGCTACCGGCCCTTGGATCTGAAGGTCGAGCCCGGATCTCTCGTGTCGGCCGAGTACCCCGCTGCCGTCGCAGCCGGGAATGTGGAGACGAGCCAGCGAATCGCCGACGTTCTGCTGGGGTCACTCGCTCAGGCCGCCCCGGATCGAGTGCCGGCCGCCTCCCAAGGGACGATGAACAACGTCTTGATCGGATCAGACGAGTTCGCCTATTACGAGACTCTGGCCGGAGGGCAAGGCGGACGCCCCGGCAAACCAGGCCAGTCGGGAATCCACACCGGTATGACGAACACCAAGAACACCCCGATCGAGTCCCTCGAAACCCACTACCCCTTCCGGGTCGTCCGCTACGGCCTGCGCCGCGGCAGCGGCGGTGCCGGAGCATTCCCGGGCGGCGAGGGAATCGAGCGAGAGATCGAGTTCGCGACCCCGGCGACCGTCTCGCTCATGGGTGAGCGGAGGCGCAACGCCCCGTGGGGACTGGCCGGCGGTGGCCCGGGAGCGACCGGCGAGGACTGGGTGATCCGCGCCGGGCGAACCCCCGAACGCGTGCCCGGGAAATCGACGTTCGAGGTCGCCGCAGGCGACCGGTTGCTGGTGCGGACACCGGGCGGGGGAGGTTGGGGGGTTGAATGAAACCGCGTGATGCAGCCCGCCGCTGGGCCGAGGTCTGGCACCGCTCGTGGGAGGCTCTCGACCCGGAGCCGGTCGTCGCTCTCTACCGCGAGGATGCTCTTCTTTCCACCGCCCCTTTTCGTGAGCCGTTCAAAGGACGGTCTGGAGTCCGGAGCTATGTGACCGGGGTGTTCGGGGAGGAGGAAGAGCCCGATGTTCACATGGGAGTCCCGGTGGTCGACGGAGACTCTGCCGCCGTCCCGTGGTGGGCGGCCCTGGGCGAAGAAGGACACCACGTGACCATTGCCGGGGTTTCCGTCCTTCGCTTCGATGCCAGGGGACTCGTTGCCGAGCAGTGGGATTCGTGGAACGTCACCGACGGGCTTCTCGATCCACCGGAGAGCTGGGGACCGTTCGCCGGCGGGCGGTAGGGAAGCAGGGGAGAGGGCGGAAGACGTCCGCGGTTCGGGAGTAGCGTGTCCCGCTCCCCGGCCCCACTCCGCGCGTTGCCCCTCAGTTGGGTAACCTGCCTAGGCATGACGCTCACCGCCGAATTGCGCGATCTTCTCGGCCACGACCGGGTGCTCACAGAGCCGCTCGAACGCTGGGTTTACGGCATCGATTCCGGCGTGGTCCGCGGTGATGCGCAGCTCGTAGCGTTCCCCGAGACCACGGCCGAAGTGGCTTCGATAGTGCGCCTGGCCCGGCATTACAGGATGCCGATCGTGGCGAGAGGCGCAGGCACCGGCCTGGCCGGAGGGGCCATTCCCACCCAACCCGGCCTGGTAGTGGTGCTGACCAAGATGAACTCGGTCGAGATCGACGTCGAGAACGCGGCGGCCTGGGTGGGTCCCGGGGTGATCAACCTGGATCTCTCCAAACAGACGGAACCGCTCGGATTTCACTTCGCCCCCGACCCGTCTTCGCAATCCGCATGCACGATCGGCGGCAACATCGCCAACAACTCGGGCGGACCCCACTGCCTGGCGGAAGGATCGACGGTCGGGCACGTGCTCGCCGTGGAGATGGTCACGGCCGACGGGGACATCATCATGCTGGGCGGCCCGGCTCCCGACCCGCTGGGACTCGATCTGCGCGGTGTGGTAGTCGGATCTGAAGGCACCCTCGGAATCATCACGAAAGCGCTGGTGCGTCTCACGCCGAATCCGCCCGATGTGCGAACCCTGCTCACGGCCTTCTCCCGGGTGGAAGATGCCGCTGCCACCGTGTCGGGCGTCATCGCCCGCGGGGTCGTCCCGGCTGCCCTGGAGATGATGGATCAACGCATGACCGAGGCGGTGGAGCGATTCGTGAGCGCCGGATTCCCGACCGACGCCGCCGCCGTCCTGCTCGCCGAGGTCGTCGGGCTTACGGCTGCCGTCGATGCCGAAGCCGCCATCATCGAAGAGGTCGCCGGAGAGAACAACGCCACGACTCTGCGCGTTGCCGCCGATGGGGCGGAGCGGGCGAAACTGTGGCTGGGCCGCAAGTCCGCTTTCGGCGCCGTCGCTCAAGCTGCACCCGATTACTACCTCCACGACACCGTCGTGCCCCGCACCAAGCTCGTCGAGACAATGACCCGCGTATATGAGATCGCCGACCGGCACGGGATCATGATGCTGAACGTCTTCCACGCCGGTGACGGCAACCTGCATCCCCTGATGGCGTTCGACTCTGCCGAGGAGGGGATGCTCGACCGGGTCAAGGCTGCTGCCCGCGAGCTGGTCGAGGTCTGCGTGGCAGTCGGCGGCTCTCTCTCGGGGGAGCACGGCATAGGCATCGAGAAGCGCGAGTTGATGACCCTCGTCTTCAGCGAAGCCGACCTGGATGCGCAGGCGCGCGTCCGCGAATCGTTCGACCCGGATGCGGTGTTCAATCCCGACAAGGTTCTGCCGGCCGGCTCCCGCTGCTTCGATCTGGGCAGGCCGCCCCTCGAAGGGATGTGGGTGTGACCTCCGTCCGTTCCGCTCTCGACGGTTTGCCGGGTCAGGTGGCACCGATCACCGGAGCTCCCCAGGCTGATGCGACGGTTGCCCCGGCGTCCATCGAAGACGTCGAAACGATTCTCGACACCGCCAGCGAACACCATCTGCGGACGCTCGTGTGGGGTGGAGGAACCCACCAGGGCTACGGGGGACGACTCGACCCGGTGGTGGTTCTGTCGACCGCCGGTCTGGATCGGATCGTCGACTTCCAGCCTGAGGACCTCACCGTCACCGTGGAAGCGGGTGTCCGCGTGGTCGATCTGGAGGCGCAGCTGGCGGAGCAGGGATTGACGGCCGCCTTGCCGGAGAGGCCCGGCGAGGCAACGGTCGGAGGGGTAGTGGCCGCCGGCATCAGCGGGTGGAGGCGTGCCCGGTACGGGCCCACCCGCGAGCGTCTGCTCGAGGTGGTCCTGGTCACCGGTGACGGCAGGAGGGTTCGGGGCGGAGGACGGGTGGTCAAGAACGTGACCGGTTTCGATATTCCCCGGCTGGTGACCGGCTCTTTCGGTTCGCTCGGGGTCATCGTCCAGGTCTGCCTCAAGCTGTGGCCGTTGCCTTCCGCCCGGGGGACCGTCACGGTGGCCGACGGCGACGGAGCACTGGCCGCCGCATACCGCCCGCAGGCCGTGGTCGAGTGCGACGGATCCACCCGGGTCTTCCTGGGCGGCACGCCGGAGGAGGTCGAGGGTCAGGCGGCGGCGATCGGCAGCCCGGCGGCCGAGGGATGGGACTGGCCGGGAGACCTCGACGGCGAAGTCCGCTGGTCGCTGCGGGTGCCGCCGTCCGAGCTGCGTACCGCGATCAACGACGTGCGGGCCGACTACGCATATCAGGCAGCCCTGGGAGTCGGAGAACTGGTCATCGGCGGACCCGACGGCGAGGTCGGCCCGCTGCGCAAGTGGGCCGAGTCGCACGGGGGCGCGCTGGTACTCGTCGCCGGCCCTCCCGAGCTCTACGCCCGGATCGACCCGTGGGGTACGCCTCCGGCCTCCCTGTCGCTGCAGAAACGAATCGTGCAACGGTTCGATCCGGTCCGGATCCTCAACCCCGGCCGCCTCCCGGGAGGTATCTGATGGGCTGGGCCACCGCCGACGCCCCGACGAGATCTGAGCTGGCCGCCTGTATCCAGTGCGGGCTCTGTCTCCCGACTTGCCCGACGTTCCGACTGACGGGCATGGAGTCGGCTTCGCCGCGGGGCCGGTTGCTGATGATGAGCGCAGTGGCCGAAGGTCACGCCGAAGTCAACGACGTTTTCGATGATCTGATGGGGTTTTGTCTGCAATGCCGGGCTTGTGAGGTCGTGTGCCCTTCATTGGTTCCGTTCGGACGTGCCATGGAGGGCGCCCGGATCGAGATTGCCGCGCAACTGGCTTCCCCCGTTCGCAGGTTCCGTCGATTCATTACCGGGAGGTGGATAGGGACTCCCTGGTTCATGCGGGTGGTCACCCGGATCACCCGGCTCGTCCAGCGCAGCGTGCCCGCCCGGTTTCTTCCCCCACAGGTTCGAACCTCGATCGGCGGGTTGCGCCGGTTGCCGAAGCGTCCGGCATCCTCCATCGGGTCATCCTTCACCCCGCTCGGACCGACCGGCGGAGGTGTGGCTGCCGTGTTGGCGGGGTGCGTGATGGACCCGTGGTTCGGTGACGTGCACGCGGCCACGGTGGAAGTCCTGCGCAGGTCCGGGTACAGGGTGGTCGTTCCGGACGGCCAAACGTGCTGCGGCGCTCTCGCCGCTCACGACGGCGACGCCCAGGGGACAAGACGTCTGGCAAAGCGGAACCTCGCCGCCTTCGCCTCTGCCGATCTGATCGTGACCGACGCCGCCGGTTGCGGAGCCCATCTCAAGGAGTACGGCAACTGGGTCGGGGATGCGGGAGGAAGGCTCGCTTCGAAGGTCAAGGACGTGACGGAGGTCGTCGCTGCGGCAATCGCCGACGGGCGCCTACCCCGACTGGAGGTGCCCCGGGGAAAGGTGGCGATGCAGGATCCGTGCCACCTGCGACATGCCCAGCGCATCGTTGCCGAGCCGCGGGCGGTGGTTGCAGCAGCCGGATACGAACCCGTGGAAATCGACGAGGCCGGGATGTGCTGTGGAGCCGCCGGGATCTACAGCGTGCTGCATCCGAAGGCCTCGCGGGAACTCGGTCGGAAAAAGGCGGATCAAGTGCGGGCGTCGGGATCCACGCTGGTCGCCTCCGCCAACCCGGGTTGCGAGATGCAACTCCGCGGTCATCTCGGCGGTGCCTACCGCGTTGCACATCCCGTTGAGCTCTACTGGGAAGCGCTGCAAGCCGCCGACCCGACGCGGTAGGCTGGTCGCTCGCCGAAGAAGGCAGATCTTGACCGATACAGACTCTTCAACCGAGGTGCCGGCCCGGTCGCAACTGCGCCGTTTGCTGGGACTCGGTGCCCATACTCTGGGAACGAGCTTTGACGTGGGTCTGCTCGTTGTCGGGACCGCATTGGTTGGTTTGGCGGCGGCCGTCTTGCTGGACGGCTTCGACGTGGTCGAGATCGGGCTCACCGAGTCGACGGGCTCGATGCTCGGATCCGGCCTCGTGATCGCAGTGTTCGGCGCATTCGCGCTGGGAGTTGCCGTCGAGGGACCGATCGGCTACTCGACCCGCCGCCGGGGGACCTTCACCGATATCGAGGTAGCGATCGCCGGTGCGCTGGGTGCTCTCGTCACCGGTCTGGTCCTCTTTCTGATTGGCGGGTTCGCCGGGCAGTACGTGGATGAGTTGCCGCAGCCGTTCGACTTCGGCGTTACCGTGATTCGCAGCGCCGGTTCGGCCGGAATGACCTTCGCGCTCTTCCTGGGTGTTCCGGCTCTGTGGGGTGTTCGGGAACTGTGGGGCCACAACTCCTGGATCGAGGAGGTCGAACTACCGGTCTTCTACGCCATCTGGGCCACGGCGGCCGCCTTCTTCATCGCAGGAGCGATCTAGCCGGCCCTAGAACCTAGAACCTAGAACCTAGAACCCTCTACAGGGAGTACTCCCACAGGATGTCGTGGTGGAGTTCGGAACCTGCCCGCTTGAACGCACCCTCCAGGAAACCCACGGCGGGCACCAGCGCGGTGAGTTTCTCGGCGCCGAGGTCGGTCGCCCGATCCAGCAACGCCCGCACCAGCGAGTATGCGTCGTCGGGGTTGGTGGTGATCCACGGTATGTGGAACGAGTCATCGCGAAACTCGCCGATCACCCATCCGGCCCTGCACATCCAGAACCTCCGCTCCACCGCAGCCTTCTCGAGATCGGCCATTCGCAGACTGCGGAAGGTCCACCAGGTCGGGAAGAGATTTCGGGCGTGTCTGATGAGGTCGCCGCTCGACCAGGACAGAAAGGCCGGCTCGGCCTCTGCCCGGGGTGCCGGGGTCAGACGTTCATCTCCCGGCGTCCGCCTTCCTCCGTTGCCGCTCGTTTCCGGCTGGGTCGACCCGATCGGACGGATGGCGTAGAACCACGTCGAGACATCCCGGTATCCCGCCTTGCGGACCTGAGCCTGAGCCGCTGTGTTCCAGCTCTCGGTGAGGAGTCGCGCCACACGAGCGCCGTGATCGGCTGCCCACCGGTTGGCGGCCTCGGTTACCTTGCCGGCGATGCCCTGCCGGCGGGCGTCGGGATGAACGCGGGCCGCGTGCAACCAGGCTTCATCGGCGGAAACCATGACGATACGGACGATGCCGAGCGGCCGGTCGTCGGCATCCGCGGCGACGAGAACGGTGGACGTTTCGTCTTCGGACATCCACTGGGCGAAGCTGTCCGGCACGTAATCGCCCCACTCGAAGGTGTTCCTTGTGAAGGCAACGATGGCCGCCTCATCGTCCGGACGGGCAGTGCGGATGTTCATGTCATCGAGACTACCGCGTGCTGCAGACGGGTTCAGGGCGCCGGGCACGGGCAGCTTGCCCCGGCCACCGACCGGCTCTCTACATGCGGTCGGGAATCTCGATTCCCAGGAGGTCCAGGACCAGTTCGAGCTGACGAAGCGTCGTGCCGACGAGGGTGAGCCAGGAGCCGCGGCGGGCGGCATCGGCTTCTGACAGGATGTGGCAGGCCTCGTAGAAACGGTTGAAGTCGGCCACCAACTCAAACGCATACTCGGCCAGCTGGTTGGGAGCGCGGTGTTCGACCGCCCGCCCGAACACCTCCGGCAATCTGGCGAGTCGCAACATCAGGTTGCGTTCGCCGTCACGGTCGGCCGCGATGATACGCCCGCCCTCCATCTCGCGCTCGGACGCTTCACGCAGTATCGACTTGATGCGAACCGCACCGTAGAGGAGGTAGGGGCCGGTCTTCCCGTCAAAGGACGTGAACCGGTCCAAATCGAAGATGTAGTTGGATGTCCGGTGGTTGTGGAGGTCGCCGAACTTCAAGGCCGACATGCCAACGAGGTGGGCGATGCGGTGCCGCTCCTCCCCGGAGTATCCGGTGGCGAGTTCGTTCTCGTCGAGGCGCTGCGCGGCCCGCTCGGCCACCATCGAGACGAGGTCGGCAAGCCGCAGGAGGTTGCCGTCCCGGGTCTTGAAGGGCTTGCCGTCCGGTCCGTTCACGGTGCCGTTGCCGGCGTGTTCGAGCACGACATCGGGGCCGGCGATTCCGGTCAGGCGTGCGGCACGAAAGACCTGTTCGAAGTGCAGGGACTGCCGGACATCGACGATGTAGACCATCAGGCGGGCATCGAGTTCCTCGATACGCTCCTCGATCGTGGCGAGGTCGCTCGTTCCGTACAGATAGGCACCGTCGCTCTTGGCGAGGAGCAGGGGCGGGATCTCCCTGGTGTCTGCTTCGCCGGCAACGTCGATCACTATTGCCCCGTCGCTGAGCCGGGTGAGTCCGGCATCGACGAGGCGATCGATCATCGGCTGGATCCGATCATGGACGGTGCTCTCGCCGTTCCAGAGATCGAAGTGGACCCCGAGGTCGTCGTAGACGGCTCTCATCGCCTCGATCGAGACGTTGCGGAAGTGGGACCACAGGGCCCGGTATCCGGGTCGCCCGTCCTGTAGTTCGACCGTCGCCCGGCGGGCGGCCTCCGCGAAGTCCCGATCCTGTTTGGACCGTTCGGATGCGATCGGATACAGGAGCTGAAGGTCGCCCACCGAAACCGGTGACTCGGCGGGATACGGCCCGGAGAATCCGGCGTCGAAGTAGGGGAGTTCGGGTTGGCGTTCGGAGAGCTCGACGATGAGCTGGCCCATCGGGGTTCCCCAGTCCCCGAGGTGGACGTCGCCGGCCACCCGGTGTCCCTCGAAGAGCAGGATGCGCTTGATCGACTCGCCGATGATGGCCGGTCGCAGGTGCCCGACGTGCATCTCCTTGGCGACGTTCGGGCCCCCGTAGTCGACCACGACCGAGAGCGGCTCGGATGCCCGGGGTACACCAAGGCGTTCGTCCTCTGCCACCGCTTGAAGGCCCTCGGCGAGGGACTCGTCGGTCAGGGTCAGGTTGATGAAGCCGGGCCCTGCGAGGCTCAGTCCGGCGATGCGCCGATCTCCGGAAACGATCTCCAAGACCTCCTGGGCGATCTGGCGAGGGTTTCTCCCGGCCGGCTTGGCAGCGGGCAACGCACCGTTGCATTGGAACTGGCCGAGATCGGGCCGCTGTGAAACGGACACTTCGCCGAAAAGCCGGTCGAGCCCGATCGACTCGAACGCATCGCCGAACACCTCGGTGAGATCGGAAAGAAGGGACATGGTGCTCCGGGATGATAGGGCACCGGCCACCCACCGCCGTTTTCGCGCGACATTCGGAACCTATAGGTTCCGAATG